>JBBDSB010000703.1:0-14110 GCA_040905205.1 Cyclobacteriaceae bacterium | reverse complement strand
CTGCCAAATACCTATAACAGGACTAATTATCGGAAAACCTCTTTTGAAATTCAAATAGGGAGAGACGCTAATACCTTTTTCCCATTAAATACCTCTTTCTTGACAAAATAGACTGTTTTTTATTATTAGATAAGTGCCTAATTCAAAAAATATAATATAATATTATTTTTATACTAGAACTATTAGCAAACTAAATTTTGGGAGCTAAAGTTGTTTGAATAGTGTCCCATTTTCTGCTTTTGAGGCCAAAGCCTATAAAAAACCCATTGTATCCCAATTAAAGTAAAACTAATGGTATTTAAAATAGTTTCATAAGATGGATGATTTTCTCATTTTTTTCCCCGCAAATGGGACTTTCTTGTCCCTTATCTTGTTAAAACAGTTATGAATCCGACCTCTACTTTTCTGGAAAGCAGCCTGAAACTTTTCAAGTTTTATAAGCGTTTGGGAGAAAATGCCATGCAGCAGGTGCCGGATGAAAAACTATCCTGGCAGTACAATGAGGACAGCAATAGCATTGCCACCATTGTAAAACATTTGTCAGGTAACATGCATTCCCGTTGGACGGATTTCCTAACGACTGATGGAGAAAAGGAGTGGAGGGAAAGAGATGCGGAATTCGAAACTGATATTCCTTCCAGAGAAGCCATTTTGAAAAGATGGGAGGAAGGATGGAAAGTCCTTTTTGATGCGATTCAGCCTTTAGCGGAAGATGATTTTCAAAAAACGGTTTATATCAGAAATGAGGGCTTTACGGTAATCGAAGCGATCAGCAGGCAACTTGCGCATTATGCCTGTCATGTGGGTCAAATCATTTATTTGGCTAAAATGTATTCTCAAGAGCCATGGCAAAGCCTTAGCAGTCCCAGGGGAAAGTCGGCCAGCTATAATCGGACGAAAATCAACTCCCCATCCCCCAATGTGCCATCTTCTCATAAGTTTCAAAATAAAAAATAAAACCTAAATTTAGGCCATCAACGGTTATTTTCCTTATGTCAGAAAAGGGGTCTTTTAACAGGCAATATGAAGCACTGGCTTACCAGGATTTGTCCATTTGGCTTCATAAAACAAAAATGAAGCCTTCATTGGCCAACAGGATTACCAAAGGTACTCAGCGAACCATAAACAATTGGATCCCGGAAAAAATACACAAGGCTGTCACCTATGCCATAGAGAAAATGGTGAAAGGGGCGATTTTGGGAAATGAATTTTTGGGCTCCAGGCCCAATCCCAATACCGAACTACGGCTTATGGAATTCAAAGCCAGAAAAGCCATCAATTTGTATAAAAAAACGGCATCTATGGAAGGCGCCATCACTGGAGCAGGTGGGATTCTTATGGGTTTCGTTGATTTACCTGCATTTTTGGCCATAAAAATGAAGATGTTATTTGAAATTGCAGCGGCATATGGGCATGATGTGAAAAATTTAAAAGAAAGACTGTTTATTCTTTATATTTTCAAACTTGCCTTTTCCAGCCAAAAAACCCGCAATGAGACGATACTGCTGCTTGAAGACTGGAAAAATTTTGCCCAAACGCTACCCGATAACCTGGATGAATTTGATTGGAGAAGTTTTCAACTGGAATACAGGGATTATATGGATTTGGCCAAGTTGGCACAACTTATACCCATAATTGGAGCAGGGGTGGGTGCCATTGCCAACTACAATCTAAGCAAGCAGTTGGGTGAAATGGCCATCAACGCTTATCGGCTAAGGTATTTTTCATCGGGAGGTTTATTGGAAAATTGAGATCGATTATTCTTGGTTCAGGTATATTCTTTTTCCTTCACGCCCACTTTTTTTAGCCGCTTCCAAAATTTCTACTACAACCATATTGTTTTCCAAAGAAGAAAGATCCTTTGAACTAACCTGGATTTCAGACCTTACAACCGCAGCTAAAAAGGAGAAGGGATCGTCATAAGGATATGGTCTCTGAGGAAGGGTCTGTAATTTTTCCTGGCGTTCTCCTTCTACCCGGCTGACCAATTGGGCATTGTTTTTTGCGATGAGGTAACCGCTTTTTCCGTAAACCTCCATGTCTTTCCTGCTGAAAGGCCAATTCCAAGATGCCTGGATCACTCCCTGGGTTTTTGGATATTCCAATAAAATCGTGGCTTCATCATCCACTTTTGGATATATATCCGGTTTGATTTGTTTGAGTTCGGCCGTTACAGAAACTGGTTTTTGTCCATCCATAAGCCAGGTCATCAGGTTGGCACCATAACAACCAAAGTCAATTACTGCCCCTCCTCCATTTAATACCGGGTCTGTGAGCCAATCCAAAAATTCCTGATTAACGCCAATCTCCTTGGGTCCCTTGTGACCATCATTCACAATCACCCTTCGCAGGGGGCCGATGGCATTTTGTTCTTTTAACAGACGAAGGACCTCATGATTACTGGCATACCAGGTGGTTTCATAATTGGTCAGCAGGTGAATTTGGTGTTTTTTGGCGAGGGATTCCATTTCCCGGGCATGGGCCAGGCTTACAGCCAAAGGTTTTTCTACCATCACATGTATACTCCTAGGTGCACATGCTTTTACCACCTCCAGATGCTCATAAATGGATCCAAAAGCGGTTACAGCTTCTGGCTTTATTTTTTCAAACAGTCCCTCCATGCTATCATATACCAAATCCATGCTGAGGCCGTGACGGGACAACAATCGGCTTGCCAACGCTCTATTTGGTTCCACGATGCCAACAATTTTGATATCGCCCTTGTCTTCCCGGCCAAGAATCCAGTTGACATGGGAATGGGTAAGGCCTACCACAGCAATCTTTACCGGGTTTTGGGCCTTAAGTGGAAAACAAATGACCGAAAGGGTCAAAATAGCTACAGCATAAATAAAGGTCTTCATCTTTTTGTGGTTAAACGGGGTTTTTAATTTTGAATGATCCTTTGAAAAAAGCCATTTCCGTCCCTTCTGTTTTTCCTTTTTTGACGGGCTCTTTTCCGTTTGTTTTTCTTTTGTTGGGAGCCCTTTATCAAAACGGATCTTGCCGAAATACCGACCTGGCCACTGTACCAGGGCTCCCTCCCAACGATATTGACATTGGGTTTATAATCTACAGAAAAGTTGATGCGCAACAAAGTAAATTCTATTCCGGCAATAAGATCTAAGCCCATGGTCTGGTTACCATAAGTTTGGATGATCTGCCTGGTCTCCGGAATTTTTTGGCGGCTTTCTTCCTTTCCCAAGGATATTCCGGCACCATAATAATAATTAAGACGTTTAGTGACCAATCGCCTGTGCCTTTCCAGCAATGCATGGATGGTGGTATTGGCATTAAAGTCCGTTTGGAGGATGCCTTCCACGGTATAGCCTTTAAAAATTCTTTGTTGGGCAGTGAGCCCCACCATGCGGTTTTGTGGGTTATTGGAAAACCTTAAGCCCAGTGAGGTGCCATAGCTTTGAGCATGGAGATGAGTCCAAAAAGAAAGACTCAGAAGGCTGAAAATCAATAGGAACTTAAAATTATACATGTTTGATATTGGTCATTGATCCGGTCGGAACTTTGTCCCAAAAAACGGACCAGTTCTTCAAAGCCACCGAATCAAACTTAAATAACGTGGATATTCGCCGGATTTTTACGATTTTTCCTGGCTTTTATGTCTTTTCAATCCATACTGATCCTATTTGGTCAATAAATTAGGAAAAAACAGGGACACTCACGGGGAATACCATTGGTTTAGCCATTATTATGTATAAATTTAGGAGACAAAAAATGACCATACCCATGAAATTCCTTTTACTAATTCTAAGTTGTATTTTATTTGTTCCGGTAAAGGGCCAGGATTTGGAAGGAGCATGGAAGCTGACCCACCAAAACGGCAATGCAGTTAATGACAAAGAATTTATTAAAATCTATCAGGATGGTTATTTTGCCTTTGGTGCCAAAGCCCTTGAAGGTGATAAATTTCTTCAGGCTGGAGGAGGAACCTATCATTTGGAAGGCAACAATTATGAAGAATCCCTGGATTTTTTTACCCCGGATCCAGAGCAGGTGGGAACCACCAATGGGTATGCTTTGGATTTTGCAAAAAACAAAAAGGTCATTTCCGGAAAAATCAAAGGAGAAGATTTGATTGAGATATGGGAAAAAGTTTCATCTGAAGAAGATGACCTGACCCGAAACTGGGTCATCACCGGGAGAAAAAGAGATGGACAAATCAGTGAAATGACCCCTGGAGCGAGGAGAACGGTAAAAATTTTAAGTGGAGGAAGGTTTCAGTGGATCGCCTTTAATTCAGAAACCAAGGATTTTAGTGGAACTGGTGGTGGTACCTATGAAGCCAAAGATGGAAAATATACAGAAAACATTACCTTTTTTTCAAGGGACGATAAGCGGGTAGGGGCTGAATTGAATTTTGATTATGAAGTTATTGATGGTAAATGGCACCACAGCGGATTGAGTTCTACAGGCAATCCGATTTATGAAATCTGGTCCCCTTATGAGGAGGCCTACTTAAAAAATTTATAAAATCTTTTCTGACCATTAGGAGGTATGGAAATAAAACCGGTCAACGAAAAACGGTATTTTTTGATTTCGAATCTATTGAAAGGAATTTTTTATTTGATTTTGGTTTTGGTAGTATTTCTACTTTTAAGGAAATTCTCAAGCGAAGAACAAAGGTATGCCTGGTTTGGGAGTATTTATAATAATCTTCCACTTGTGATGGCTTTGTTTGTTTCTTCAGAAATCCTATTTGGAATTATTCCTCCCGAAGTGTTTATGCTTTGGTCTTTGGAAACCAGACTTCTGGGGGACTATTTTATGAGTATTGGCTACCTCTCCCTGATTTCCTATGCAGCAGGTTTTCTTAATTTCAATTTTGGGAAATGGGTAAAAAACAAAGATTTCATTCGTAAGACAAAGTGGCCTTGGGTTCGAAAATACTTAGGTTTATTTAAAAAATACGGCGCTTATTTGGTCGTTGTTGGATCAATCACTCCTCTTCCTTTTTCGGCAGTGGCTCTTTTTTGTGGAATGGGGAACCTGAATTCCAAGAAATACCTTTGGTTCAGCCTTCTCCGCATTGTGAGGTTTTTTGTATATGCTTTGGTGTTATGGTCTTTGTATTAGGATTTTATTAATTTCAACCTCAAATAACTGGGTGAACCCGTGAAAAAAAGAAGAATTGGCGTAAATGGTTGTGGCAGAATTGGCCGCTTGACCATCAAATTGCTTTTGGAGCACAAAGACCTGGAATTGGTAGCTGTCGATAGATATCGTAGGCAATCTGCATTCTTGTATCTTTGATGCAGGCCTTACCTCCTCCATGGTTAATCTGATTAAAATTGTTGGTTGGTATGACAATGAATCAGGATATGCCAACCGCCTGGTGGAATTGGCCGAAAAGCTGTGAAAATAAATGTTGGAAGGATTTTCAAAACCCTGCTGGAAAGCGATTTGGAGGTAAAGTAGATTTATTCTAAGGCTTACTTTAACGTGAGTACGACATAAATTCAAAATAAAACCTACCTTCCGAGAATTATCTTTTTTTAAAACGCAGAAATCGGGATGACGATATGTTATTTGCCAAATATGTGAATATTAAGATTTCTATTTTTATTGGATAATGATAGGGTAAAAGTTTTTTTGTGTTATTAGGCTTTTTTTATTGTACTTTTGGTCCCGATTTTTTGATCGGGAACAAAAAAATCCTTCCCCCCACATACCTGCCGCACCCCCGGTTTTTCGTGACGTTCTTACCCCGAATTCACGTTACTTTACCAGCCGATTTTCCAGAAGAACGAATGGTAGGTTCCCTTCCACCCATTGGTCAAAATACCGGGTGAAATCGGTTCCGAAAACCATGGAACCAAGGATAATATCCATATCTCCATCTCCGTCCGTATCCCCTACATCCATAACCATCCATCTTCCTTCCGAAGAACCTTCAAAGGTATAGGCTTCAAATTTAAGATCCCCTTTGTTTTCCAGGTATACAAAGCTTTCTTCCGGAGAAGATTCATAATCGGGAAAAAACGAAATGGCAGCAATATCTATATCACCATCACCATCAAAATCAAAAGGAACTGCTTTATAGGCCCCATTTAACTGATAAAAGAATTCTTCCTTAAAGTGGTTGCTGCCATCATTTATAAAAACACGTATACCATGGTAATCTTTAATTATGGGGTCGTAATCTGCGTTGTCTCCTGCGGTATATATAATGTCGTCATGACCGTCTCCATTAAAGTCGTAAAGTTCAAAATAGCTGGATCCGTACACTGCAGGAAAACCCAAAACTTTCTCTTCAATGAAATTGGAATTTCCCTGGTTGTGGAAGATGAAAATTCCCTCATCTCCCTGCCCCATCAAAGCGATGATATCATTTTTACCATTTTCGTTAAGATCTCGGATGTAAGCTTTTGTGGCCCCAGGCTTATTTTTCAACACCTTTTTACTGTATTGTCCCCCCATTTCCTGTTTCCACCAGGACAATGAGCCAGTATGTTTTCCATATTCGCAGATGACCATATCCTCTAATCCATCCCCGTCCAAATCACCTACATCCAAATGCACTGGACGTTGTAGGTCTTTTATAGGAATTTTTGTTACCTGACCTGGTTTTGACGGTAATTCCATCACATAGCCCAGGTTCATGTCTGTAGGGTTGAAGGTGCCTATTACCAAGGCATAAGTGGCATTTTTATGCTTTTTAATCCAGACAGTTCCCTCGGGGCTGGGTGCCGTTTTTAATACATTCATGTTTTTGTCCATAATGGAGAGGGTGGATCTGCCTACGTCGCTGATGTAGATTTCATTGGGTGCTGACACCTTCACCAGGGCCGTCATAGGGTTTTTGGTTTTATTGGACGGCCTTTTTACCTTGAAATCCTTTAGGCCTACTTTAATGTTTTTTGATGGGGCCTTGGGAAGCTTTTCAGGCGCTTCCTTAAGGTAATACCTTTTTATTTTATTAAAGATTGCGGTGTCGATGGTGGGTTCTCTGGGAAAGATGTTCATTTTCTCCACAAATTGTCCCGCTCTCCCGCCTTCTATCAGAAATTGCCTGGTGGTATCCGACACATATATGCCATAGAAATTTCCCATAAGGGGAAGGATATAATTCTCCCAGGTCTCCCTGTCCAGGAGAGACGGTTCAGGGTAAAGGTGGCAGGAAGAACAATAAGACCTGGACAATTGGGCTCCCGTGAGCTCTTTTTGAAGGGGAGTTTTTATGGTTTCTACCGAATTTTCTTCAAACTTATCCCCATTTCTGGAGCGATTTCCACATGAATTAAAAAAAATTGATAGCAATAACAGGCAAGGTATTAGCTTATTCATTCTAATGGCAATATTGTCCAAAAACATTTATTCTGGTGAAATTATCATGTTTTTCTACACGTTCAAAGACCAATCATTCCGACTGATTAAGGCTAGCCAGGACTTTGGATGCCTCGGATAAATTTTTGGCAATTAGGGTAGGGCTGCCACCCAATGGATAAGGCACCTTACCTGGTCTGGCAATAAAACAGGTTTGAAGCCCGGCTCTTTGGGCTCCTGTGATATCCCAGGCATGGGCCGCTATCAGCATGGCCTTTCCTGCCGGTATGTTCATTTGATCCAAAACATATTGGTAGGTGTCTGGATGGGGCTTGTATTTTCTTACAATTTCCACACTGAAAACCTGGTCAAAATAATGGTCAATTTCGGCAGATTTCAATTGTTCGTTGGCCACCTTTAAAGTTCCGTTTGTAAGGGCAGCCATCTCAAAACCGGCTTTTTGAAAGGCTTGCAGGCCTTCTTCTACATCTGGGTGAGCGGGAAGGTGAGTCATTTTTGTAAGGCAGGTTTTTATTTCTTCCTCTGACAGCTGGCTTTGGAATTTATCTGAAATCATTTCCAATGCCGCTTTACCCAATTCTCCAAAATCACGGAATTGACCAGAAACGGTTTCTACCAGCGCATATTGAATCAGTAAGTTAAACCAATCATCAAATGCTTTGTCATCATTTATTATCCCGTTGATTGCGGTTTTCAAAGGGCTTAAATCAAGCAAGGTTTCATTGACATCGAAGATCAGCAATTGTGGTTTATGGACCATGGTGAACACAGATTTATTTTTATATATATACCAAAAAACCGCTTTAAGGTTCAAGTTATTTATTTTAAGGAAAACCGTAAACAAAAGCCAATTTAAGGATTAGAGATCCACCAGGTTTTTTTTAATCTTACCCCATTTTATCGATAGTGGCATGACCTACTTTTCCAGGTTTAGGCAAAATTGATAATTAAATATTAATCATTTTCAATTTGGAAAACAAAAATTTATTCTAAATATGGGCTTTCTCTTTTAAAGTTTGAATGTTTTTGGAGAAAGTGATTAAATTGCATCCAGGTTTACAGCGTTTTTCGCATTATCCCCCTCCCTGGATTGAAAAGCAGTTAATCTTCCAATTTCCTTACATACCGTTAACAAAATCATTAAATTTTGGAATGTGTCGAAACAGTTGTTAGGAGAACTCAATTACAGATCCAATAATCTGTAAATATGTATAAAACACCCATGAAATTTTCATTTAGTTTGTATTTTTTCTTTCTCGCCACCCATTTGTTTGGGCAAACTAACAGTTATTCCTCAAAAATCGTCGATCCAAATGGTTTGGCAGTTCCTGGTGTCGTCGTAGGTCTGAAGGGAGGAAACAATTATGAAATTTCAGATGAAAACGGGAAATTTAACCTGAAAATCCCTGAAAAGAATTTTACATTGGAGATCAAGTTGATTGGTTATCACCCAAAAGAAGTTCTGGTGGTTGACGGAAAAATTCCATTTCCGATTATGTTATTTCCAGCTACGGAGGAGCTGGAAGAGGTGGTGGTTGCTGCATTGGGCATAGAAAAGGAAAGGCAATCCATCACTTCAGCTATTTCCAATATAGGTTCAAGAGAACTTTCAGATGTTCCTCTTACAAATGTTGTCAACAGCTTAGCCGGGCGTGTGGCAGGGGTACAGGTTACCAATGGCTCTTCTGGTATAGGATCCTCTTCCAGGATTATTATTAGGGGTGAAAACTCCATTAGCGGCAATAACCAACCTTTGTTTGTAATAGATGGCATCCCTATACACAATGACCTGATTACCAGTGATTTATTTAATGATGAAGCTAATATTCAAGAGGTTGATTTTGGAAATGGGGCCGCTGAAATCAACCCTGATGATATTGCTGCCATTTCCGTTCTGAAAGGTCCTGGATCGGCAGCCTTATATGGAAATAGAGCGGCAAATGGTGTTTTGTTGATTACTACCAAGAAAGGAAGTCCTCAAAACGGCTTGGGGATCAGCACCAGTAGTAGCATCACTTTTGAAAATCCCCTTACTCTCCCTTCATATCAAAACAAATATGGCAGTGGATCAAATGGCCAATATGCTTATCAAAATGGAAAAGGTGCGGGCTTAAATGACGGTGGGATAAGCAGTTATGGTCCCAGACTGGACCAAGGCCTTTTGATAGCACAATTTGACAGTCCATCTGTAGATCTAAACGGAAACCCTGTGAGGGCGGGGGATGTGGTCAGCAGAACTAACCCAGATGGGTCATTAACTGAAATAAAACCCAGCCCCTGGATGGCCAGACCGGAAAATGTGCGGAATTTCTTTAATACCGGAATTACATCCCAGCAGCATGTGGCGGTTTCTACCCGAAACGAGAAGGCAGGTCTAAGGCTATCTTACAACAATTTAAGAAATGAGGGGATTTTGCCAAATACCGATTTAAAAAGAGACGGTATCGCTTTGAGAATGGATCAGCAGCTTACAGAAAAGCTTAGGGTTGATCTATATGGTAATTATATTTATTCCAGGAGTAAGAACCGACCGAGCCTTGGCTATGGATATGAAAATGTCATGTATGGGTTCAATTGGACAGGTAGAAACACAAACATTTCCGCACTTAAAAATTACTGGCAGAAAGGCCAGGAAGGCATTCAACACTTTGACTTCAATTATCTCTGGCTCACCAATCCCTACCTTACCCTGTTTGAAAACACAAATGCCTTTAATAAAAACAGACTTTTTGGTAATATATCCATCAGCTATGATATTTCCGACAAATTGTCCCTTCGAATACGAGGTGGAATGGACAGTTACCAGGATGACCGGGCTTTTAAAAGGGCATTCAGTACCAATCGAAGGGAATTTGGCGGATACCGCAAAGACCAAATCCGGTTTAGAGAAAGCAACCGAGAATTGTTATTAACCTATTCTGACCAAATCAATGCAGCTTGGGATTTTGATTTTTCCGTAGGGGGCAATCAAATGGACCAGGATTTTGACTATGGATTTACTGAGGCTTACCAACTTGCACTACCCGGCATCTACACCTTGGCCAATTCAAGAACCCCGTTAATAGGGAGCAGCCAAATTTTTAAAAAAAAGATCAGCAGTGTCTATGCATTTGGTAATTTTAGGCATCTGAATGCATTATATCTGGAATTTACATATCGGAATGATTGGAGCAGTACCCTTCCAGACCAAAACAATTCTTTTGGATATTATTCTGCCGGATTAAGTTACGTGTTGACCAATAAAGTTAAGCTCCCGAAAACCATTTCTTTTTTTAACCTTACTGCAAATGCTGCCAGTGTCGGTAATGATACCAATCCTTATCAACTCAACAACACTTTTGAGTTTAACCAAAATTATGGCTCCTATTTCAGGGTAACCAACCAAACCGTATTAAACAATCCGAACTTAAAGCCGGAAAGGATGAACGCCATAGAAACTGGCTTGGAAATTTATCTTTTTAATGATGGCTTGCAAATGGATTTTTCTGCCTATCAAAATACCAGTATAAATCAAATCATAGGAAGACCGATATCTTCTGCAACAGGTTTTACCAACTTAATAGAAAACGGGGGAGAAGTAAGAACTAGGGGTTTTGAAGGAATGTTGACGGGAAAGATATTTGAACGGAGCCATTTTGATTGGACGGCCTCTGTTAATTTTTCAATTTATCGAAGCGTAGTGACCCAACTACCGAAGGGAGTGGAACAATATGTCACGGGCCAAGCCAGCGTATTTGGTGGATCAGGTGGTTCAAATGTAGTATTTTATATTGCCGAGGAAGGTGGTAGGGTAGGTGATATGTTCGGTTCGGGCTTTGTGAAAGTAGATGGACAAATGCTTTTTGGTCCTAATGGCTTACCTGTCCAGGACCCTACCCTTAGACTTCTGGGAAATTACAATCCCAATTTTATCCTTGGATTTACCCAGCAAGTCCGTTTCAGAAAATTTTCTTTGGGTATGGTTTGGGATTGGAGGCAAGGAGGTACCATCGTATCCAGAACTAAGGGTATGGGCAGTACCTCGGGTGTATTAAAGGAAACTTTGCCAGGAAGGGAAAATGGGATAATTGGCGAAGGCTTGATGAATATCGGCACACCGGAAGCACCCCAATACGTTACCAATACCACATCTGTTTCAGCCAGTGCATTTTACAACAATTTCTATGACAGGGGAAATGAAGCCAGTGCCCTGTATGATGCCTCATATATAAAATTTCGGCAAATAAGTTTATATTATACTCTTGACCACAATTTGGCGAAAGAAGTGGGATTTCAAAAAATACAATTTGGATTTATTGGAAACAACCTGCTGCTCTTTACGGAAAACCCCCATTTTGATCCTGAACTGAATGCCATTCAGGGGCGAAATTTTACCTATGGAGTAGAAGACATGTCCTATCCATCCAGTAGAAGTTATGGTTTCAGCATAAAAACTGAATTTTAGGATGAAAATAAAATGGATTAATAGACAGGTTTTCCTATGCATATTGGTTTTGATGGTATTTTCCTGTACCCAATCTTTTGATGAGATAAACCAAAACCCCAATGTTCCGGAGGAGATTGATCCCCAGTTTTTATTATCCAATGTGATTTCAGAAGCCGCTGATCAAAATACTTATCACCAGGGTTTCAGGTTGGCCAATTATTTGGTACAATTTGCTTCCAGTGTAGAATTCGAAAGAATTGACAGGTATGAAATGGGAAGTAATGTTCAGTATTGGGATGTCATCTTCAGACTGCTCAATGATTTGGAATCCATCCAACACAACCCTGCCTCCAATGAAGCCTACAATGCGGTAGCCGACATCTTGAAATCTTATTTGTTTTCCCAACTCACAGATTTATGGGGTGATGTACCATATACCGAAGCACTACAGGCAAAGGATGGGCTTATATTACCCAAATATGATACTCAGGAAAGTATTTATTCTGATTCAGAAACCGGGATAATTGCCGTTCTCAAAAGATCAGCAGCTACTTTAGCCAACACTTCGGCTGTAATCCATGGTGATATGATGTTTTCCAATGACCTGGATAAGTGGAGGAGGTTTGCCAATTCTCTGCAATTCAGGTTTTTGATGCGGATCAGTAATAGGCTTAACGATTATTCGGAACTTATAGCATTGGCTGAAAGTGGTGCTTTGATGCGGGGGAACGGAGACAATGCCGTGGTGCCTTATCTCAATTTGGCACCAAACCAATGGCCCATGTCCCAGGCTGCTCTGGGATTATATCAAGAACACCGGATGAGTTTGACAGTAGATTCCGTTTTGGTCAGTTGGAATGATCCCCGCCAAAGTGTCCTATATAAGCCTACACAGCAAAGCCTCACAGATGGTAATCCCTTATTCAAAGGCCTGCAAAATGGATTGAATCGAGAGACAATTAGTGAACAGGGCATCAACCTAAA
Organism: Cyclobacteriaceae bacterium; assembly: GCA_040905205.1. GTDB lineage: Bacteria > Bacteroidota > Bacteroidia > Cytophagales > Cyclobacteriaceae > Cyclobacterium. The sequence continues at coordinate 1,401 of JBBDSB010000703.1, read as the reverse complement.
CGATATTTCTCTTTTTGGAATGATTTTCCGTGACATCCCTGATGGGGTTGATGGGCAATTCATGCAATTTGCAGAATTACAGTTTGCTTTGGCAGAAGCTGTGGCACTTGGATTTATTCCAGGGGATGTCCAAACTTTTTATGAAAAAGGGATTAAAGCCAGCTTCGAGTATTATCAGGTGGAGGTACCGGATGATTACATGAATAGGCAAGGAGTGATTTTGGACGCCGGGCAAGAGCTGACAAAGATACTTACCCAAAAATGGGTATCACTAATCAATAATGGGCATGAAGCCTGGTTCAATATACGCAGAACAGGTATTCCAAAATTAATACCCGGACCGGATAACCTAAATGATGGTCGTTACCCAGTGAGGTACCTCTATCCAGAGTCAGAGCAGGCGACCAATGGCGGAAACTATCAGGATGCTGTTCACAGAATGGGTGGAGATGGTATTAATAATAAAGGCTGGTGGGAAAAATAACCTGCCTAAGAAAATCTAAAGTATGAAAAAAACCAATCAGGCAATATTTGCCATTGCCCGATTGGTTCACCCCTTCAGATTAAGAAGGGTCCGGGATAATTTTTATCCTTTCCAGAGAGTCCTTCAGGTGAGTCCGGGTTTTGCCCTATTTCATTCGAGAAATGGAAAAATTAAAACATCTTTATAAATTCAAGGTTAATTTTATTAAAAAGCGAAAATAACTGTTTACTTTGTTTTATTAACCTTTGGAGATACCCTAATCAAAATATACACCGACTACGCTGAGGGTTAGGGTCATTTGGGTGTTATTGTAATGATCGGAAGCCATGCTGGAAAAAGAAATTATAATTATAGGTGGGGGTTTGGCTGGGCTTACAGCAGCGTACCTTTTGGCAAAGGCCGGAAAACAGGTAATGGTTATAGAAAAAAAAACCTATCCCTTTCACCGGGTTTGCGGGGAATATATTTCCAATGAGGTACGGGCGTTTTTAATTCGGGAAAACCTCTTTCCCCCGAGCCACAATCCTTCCGAAATCAGTCGTTTCAGATTAAGTGATGTTCAGGGAAACGAAGCCAACTTATCCCTGGGATTGGGCGGTTTTGGCATCAGCAGGTTTGTCCTGGACCACCATTTTTACCAAAGATGCCTTCAGATGGGTGTCGTTTTTATTCAAAAGTGTCAGGTTTTGGACGTTTATTATGATACTCAAAAAAAATTGTTTTATCTGAAATTAGATGATGGCCGGACCATGCTTTCACCTATGGTAATGGGTGCCTATGGAAAACGCTCAAATTTAGACAAAAAGCTTAACCGGGAATTTACCAAACAGCGAAGTCCCTATTTAGGGGTAAAATATCATATAAAAATTAAGCATGATCCAGATGTGGTGGCCTTACACAATTTTCCAGGCGGTTAC
>JBBDSB010000702.1:0-2328 GCA_040905205.1 Cyclobacteriaceae bacterium | reverse complement strand
GCATGACGCCAGCGACACACAGAGTGATGATTATCAAACACCTGCCTGCCGGCAGGCAGGTGCGAGATTCCACCCCGACCTTCGGTACGGGGCAAGTTATGACCTTTTAAAACCAAATATAAACACATGAATAAATATACGATTTGTTTTTTGGTATGCGGATTTGCCATTTGTCAAAATTTACATTTAAACGCCCAGACTGAAAGATGGCAGCAATCCATTCAATATAATATGGAGGTAGATATGGATGTTAAATCCAATCAATATACTGGAAAACAGATCATCGCCTACAGTAATCATTCACCGGATACATTACATCGTGTTTTTTTTCATCTCTATTACAATGCTTTCCAACCCAATAGCATAATGGATGAGCGTTCCAGGACCATTGGGGACCCCGACCGTAGGGTTGGAGGCAGAATTTCACTATTAACCAATGATGAAATCGGCTTTCTTCATGTGAAAAGTTTAAAAATCAATGGATTGGAAACCAATTTTAAGGCAGTGGAAACAATTTTGGAAGTGGATCTACCCCAGCCTATTCTACCCAACAGTACGGCATTATTTGAGTCTGAATTTGAAGGGCAGGTACCCCTTCAGATAAGGAGATCAGGAAGGGACAATGCCGAAGGGGTCCGGTATTCCATGTCACAATGGTATCCCAAAATAGCCAATTATGATGAACAAGGCTGGCACGCCAACCCCTATATTGGACGGGAATTTTATGGGGTTTTGGGGGATTTCGATGTAAAAATCACCATCGATAAAGATTATGTTTTGGGAGGTACCGGATACCTGCAAAACGCAAATGAAATCGGACATGGGTATGAAGCGCCAAATACCAGGGTGGAAAAACCAACTGGACCCAGGCTGACCTGGCATTTTCACGCCCCCAAGGTTCACGATTTTATGTGGGCAGCAGACCCTAAATATACCCATGACCGGATTGAGATGGAGAATGGCATTACCATTCATCACCTTTATATAAAAAGTAAAGAAACGAAAGAAAATTGGGAGCAGCTCAAAAAATATACACCTAAAGCCATTGACTTCCTCAGCGAAAATTTTGGGCAATATCCCTATAAACAATTTACCGTGTTGCAGGGAGGAGATGGCGGTATGGAGTATCCCATGTCCACTTTGATAACAGGACACAGAACCTTGGGCAGCCTGGTGGGCGTGATGGTACATGAGCTTGCTCATACCTGGTTTCACGGGGTTTTGGCCACCAACGAATCCCTATACCCATGGATGGATGAGGGTTTTACTACATTTGCAAGTAATCTTTGTATGGCTGAATTATTCAATGAAGACCCCTCTAAAAATCCCCAAAAAGGAGTTTATGTCAGTTATGAAAGGTTGGTGAAATCGGGGTTGGAAGAACCTTTGGCCACCCACGCCGACCATTTCCATACCAACATTGCTTATAGTGTCGCCGCTTATTCTAAAGGGGCACTGTTTCTGGCGCAACTCGGGTACATCATAGGAGAAGAAATCAGGGATAAAGCCATGCTAAGGTATTGGAATACCTGGCAATTCAAACATCCCAATGCCAATGACATTACGAGAATCATGGAAAAGGAAAGTGATATGGAGTTGGATTGGTACAAGGAATACTGGGTTTACACCACCAAGACCATTGATTATGCCATAAAATCCGTAGAAGAGCAGGAAGAAAGCACCAGGATAACTTTGGAAAGAAGGGGCCAGATGCCCATGCCCATTGATCTGGTGATTACTTACCGGGATGGTCAACAGGAAACCGTTTACCTGCCCTTGCCCATGATGAGAGGAGAAAAACCTACCGAAGTGGAAATGCCCCAAAGGAGTTTTACGCAAGCCTGGCCCTGGACCCACCCAGAAGCAGAAGTCATCCTAAAGAAGGCGAAATCCCAAATAAAAAGCATCGAAATAGATCCTTCCCAAAGGATGGCGGATATCAACAGGGAAAATAACCGGCTGGAATGGGAATAAAAACCAATTTCAGTGGGATATATGTAATTATTCCTCTCCAACATGAGCCTTGTAAAATTTCCAAACCTCCCTGGCCACCTCTCTTCCCAGCTTTAGCCCTTCAATATTGTCCGTCTGAATATGATAACCGCCCCAAACCCTAGATATTCCAGCCATATTGGCTGTTTCTGTAAAGGTGGGGAATGCTAATATCACTGTATCTCCCTGGTGCAAAGAATCGGTAATAGAACCGGCAACCCAGGAAACCTGCTCACCAAAATCGTCACTGCCAGTCCACAATTTCAGGGCTTCCCCACAGCCACCGCTGATCGTACTGTGGCCTGACACGTAGCTGGGAAAAGGTGGGCATAAAAA
>JBBDSB010000701.1:0-14309 GCA_040905205.1 Cyclobacteriaceae bacterium | reverse complement strand
CCTCTGAAGTGACCAACGGGTTAAATAAAAAATCAAAAATGGTCTCGGATGCCCTTAAAGATTCAGGTGTAGAGGATTATCAATTCACGGCTGATAATTACTATGTCAACATTAACCGGATTTATACCAAAGGTTCTGCAAAGGACAGTGGATATGTGGCCAGTCAATCCCTAAAAATATTGGTGAAAGATACAGAAAAAGACCTCCTTAAAATAGTGGAAACCCTCCATCAAACTACGAATATGACTTTTCAGCTACAATTCCGGATTTCGGAGGAAAAGCGAAAAGTTTATGAGGAGGATTTATTGAAAATGGCACTTGAAAATGCCAAGTTGAAAGCGGGAATCATAGCTGAAACCATGGATATCACCCAATACAAAATACATAAGGTGGATTACACCTCGGGAGAGTCCTTTCAGCCAGTCATGTACCGATCAGAAGCCATGATGATGAAGTCAGCAGAAGATCGAACAGCACCTACTTTTAACCCGGAGGAACAGGCCATATCAGACAATGTCAGGGTAGTTTTCAGCTTTTCGCACAAATGAAGGTAATTGTCACATTCTAATATAAATCTGTGGTATAGGTAGTTACCTAAAATATCCCGAAAGAATTTAATTTTAGGACTTGAAGTTAAATCATCAATTTGTGGGGATTTATCAGAAAGCCTTTTTGCTTTTGAAGAATTAAATTTACCTTCGTCCTTTCATTTATTTCATCCCTAAATTATTTAAAAATGAGGATCTGGTTTTTGTGTAAAGTTAAATATGCCAAGGAAAATGAGCAGGGTCTTCTTAAAAATGTTTCTGAACAGTACCTGGTAGATGCGGTATCCTTTACCGAAGCCGAGGCCAGAATATATGACATGCTCGGCAGTGTCATCAGAGGTGATTTCCAGGTCACCAATATCAGCAAAAGCAACATAGTAGATGTATTTTTCTTTGAAGATGTGGATGTGTGGCACAAATGTAAAATTACATATATCGTAACGGATGCCGACAGCGGCAAGGAGAAAAAAGTTACCCAGTACATGCTTGTGACGGCACATCATGTGAAGGAGGCTTATGAGCGGATATATGAAAGTCTGAATAACATGCTGGTCACTTTCCATGTTCCTGAAGTAACCGAGAGCCCGATTGTGGAAATATTCCCCTATGAAAAGGACGATGAGGAACTTAATTCACCCATCCCTGAAAATCTCAAACCCATTGAAAAGGAAGAAGTAAATCAGGAAGATCAAAATGAGTGATAAATAAAAGGATTTATTATAGAAAAATAGTTTGACCAAAGGGCCAGGGCCTTTTGGGTAAGATCAGTCATGACTGGGATCTTCGGCTTTTATTAGCTTTAAATATTCATCTATTCCTCCCTTTAGGTTATACAAATTATCAAAACCGAATTTTTCCTCCAATGACCGGATGGCCTGGGAACTTCTCCCTCCTGACTTGCAATGAACAACCACCTTTTTTTTCCGGTCAATTTTCTGGTAATTATCCATCATTTGAGAAAGAGGAATGAGGACTCCACCTAAATTTCCCCCATCGAACTCAATTTTTTCCCTGACATCGATTAACTGAAAAACAGCGTCTTTCCTTTTCATTTGGTAAAGTTGTTTTGCCGTTACTTCCTTTACGGGCATCACACCACAAAAATCTTCATAATCAATCAGATGGGTAAGACTGGGATTAGCTCCATTCAGCGGATTTGAAGGTATTCTTTTTACTTTAAATATCCTTGATTCAAAGCCCAAGGCATCAAAAATAAAAAGCTTTCCACTAAGGGGTTCCCCAATTCCAATGATGACTTTGATCACTTCCAGGGCCTGCATGCTGCCGATTATTCCCGGCAAAACTCCGATCACACCAGTTTCAGCACAATTGGGAACCAATCCCGCAGGCGGGGGTGTCGGATACAAATCCCGGTAGTTTGGGCCCAGCTCACCATTCTTGTTTTTAAAATTAAAAACCGAAACCTGTCCCTCAAATTTAAAAACAGAGCCGTAAACGTTGGGTTTTTCACAAAGTACACAAGCATCATTGACCAGGTACCGGGTGGGAAAATTATCCGTGCCATCCGCTACCACCTCATAATCCCCCACGATTTCCATGGCATTTGATGAAGTTAATTTTTCATTGTAAATCAATACTTTGATATGGGGATTGATTTCCTTAAGCCTTTCTTTTGCCGCTTCCACTTTGGCCTGCCCTATTTGGTTTTGCCCGAAAATCACTTGCCTGTGCAAATTGCTTTCATCCACCGTGTCAAAATCAATCAATCCAAGGGTTCCAACTCCCGCAGCGGCAAGATACAACAACAGAGGGCTACCCAGACCTCCGGTTCCAACCACCAAAACCCTGGCCTTTTTTAGCTTAGTTTGGGACATTAAACCAAATTGGGGCAATCTGATCTGCCTATCATAGCGTCCAAATTCTTCACTGGAGAAAAAATTCTCCCCTACTGAATTTCCATTATCCTTAATCTTCTTAGTATGCATATAATTGGGAACAAAAACCAACCTGTTTTTTGATCGGAAAACAAAAATTTGAAAACATTAATAAAAATACATTAAATTTAAACCGAAACAATAATTTCATTGTATTGGCTGTTTTTATAATGATAGGAATTTGCATATTGATAGGATGTGAAAAGATATAAAATACATTAATTAGGATTTCAAAGTATTTTTTTTACTTTTGACCTGCTGTTAATGGCATGTAACTTTATTCATTCAGTAGTTTTTTACTAACTTACAGGTTAAATTAATTGATTATAATATGAGGTTTACCATAATTTTTCTAATGCTTTTTTCGGTCCAGAATTCTCTTGCAATTGCTCAGGATGATAGGACAGATCGTTTGGGAATCGGTATAGGTCCCGCCAAAATGTATGGTGACAATACAGGTTGGCACAGCAAATTAAAATTTAAGGTGCTACCGGTATTATCCCTGGATTACAGTAAAAAAATAGAAACTTTCTTTGATGTTAAAGCCACCTTAGGTTGGCAAATGGTAAATAGTGGGGATTTTTATAATACAGAACAAATAGATCTGATTGCCGAATCCAATTTGCCTCATGCCTTTAAGGGGAATATTTTCTTTGCAGATGTCATGCCAATTTATCACATAAATCCCAACCAGAGTGGTTATCTTCCCTCCCTGATAAAGGTTTACGGAGGATTGGGTTTGGGGTATTTTTATTCTCAAAGGACAGATGAAAGGTTGATCTTAAATGATCCTTCCAGAAGAACGGAAACCTACCCTGCCTCGGATTCCGGTATATATGTGCCCATCAGGTTTGGTATCTATAAAGATATTAGGTCGGATGCGGATATTGGATTGGAAGCCACGCTGGTGGTCAGCCCATTTTCTCAATTGGACGGTAATGATCAACAGCAAAAAAGAATCAAGCAGGACATGTTGATGCAATTTCAGTTTTATTACCGGATTTACATAGGTGATAGCTATTGATTCAGAAATGGTTACATTGCCTGGAACATGGAAATAAATTGCTAAAATCGATTCGGAGGAGATTTTACTTGGGATAATGATGTCTGGCCCAATCAATATAATTTATAATTAGCTTTTTTAAAAGACCATAACTGTTTAGATTTAAAAGTTATAGTTTAGGGATTAAACTTTAACTTTTATGAAATCAAGCATGATGCGAGCAACACGCAGAGGGATGATTATAATGCACCTGCCTGCCGGCAGGCAGGTGCGAGATTCCCTGTCTGCCGACAGGCAGGCATGTGACCAATAAAAAACAATTATAAACAGATGAAAATAAACAGTTATGTATTATTTCTTTCCGTAGTAGCTGCTTTGGGAGGTTTTCTTTTTGGTTTTGATACGGCCGTCATCTCCGGTGCAGAGAGACATATTCAGCAAGTTTGGAACCTTAATGATTGGAGTCACGGCCTGGCGGTAGCCATTGCATTATATGGTACCGTAATAGGTGCTTTGTTTGGAGGAATTCCGGCAGATAAATTTGGGAGAAAAAGTGCCCTTATTTGGATTGGAATATTGTATTTTATTTCCGCCTTGGGCTCAGCCATTGCACCGGAAATATATTCATTTATGATCTTCAGGTTTATTGGGGGTTTGGGTGTGGGGGCATCCTCTGTGGTGGCACCTATGTACATCAGTGAGATATCTCCCGCAAAAAACCGGGGGCAATTGGTGGCCCTTTTCCAGTTCAATCTCGTTTTTGGCATTTTGGTAGCCTATTTTTCCAACTACCTTATTGATATCAATATTGCTCATGAAAGCTGGAGATGGATGCTGGGTGTGGAAGCCATCCCCGCCTTGATTTATACCCTATTGGTTTTTAAAGTTCCTCAAAGTCCCAGATGGCTCATAGCGAAAAAAGACGATTTTATAGAAGCGGAGAGAATATTAAGGCGCACAGATCCAGATGGCGTGGATGAAGCCATCCGTCTGGCTTTGGAAGAAAAAAAATTAACCCGTGTAAAAGTAGGTTTTATGGCATTGTTTAACAGCAAATACATTAAAATCACCATGCTGGCGGTAATGATTGCCCTTTTCAATCAATTATCGGGTATCAATGCAATCATCTACTTTGCCCCAAGGGTTTTTGAGATGGCAGGTATCAGTGCGGAAGGAGCCCTGCTTTCTACTGTAGGGATTGGAGCCGTAAATATGATAGCGACGATGCTGGGCCTTTTCCTCATTGATAGAATCGGTAGAAAAAAATTGATGTATATTGGATCGGTAGGTTATATAATTTCATTGGTATTAATGTCTTATTCATTTTCCGGAGGTCAGATTAGCGTGAGTCTTTTGCCGATTTTTGTTTTCATGTTCATTGGGTCCCATGCCATAGGTCAGGGCGCTGTGATTTGGGTTTTTATATCAGAAGTGTTTCCCAATGAACTTCGTGCCTATGGGCAATCCATAGGTTGCTTTACACACTGGATCCTGGCTGCCTTGGTGGCGAACGTTTTCCCGTTTTTCGCCAATAAATTTGGTCCGGTAATGATTTTTGGTTTTTTTGCGCTCATGATGGTTTTCCAACTTTTATGGGTAATGTTCAAAATGCCGGAAACCAAAGGAAGATCCCTGGAAGAAATCCAACAAGAATTCATCAAAAGTAATGGGTAAGAAAATTGTTTGCTTCGGGGAAATGCTTTGGGATATCTTCCCAAAAGAAAAGATGCCGGGAGGAGCGCCAATGAATGTGGCCTTACACCTTCAGCACCTGGGTTTTGATGTAAAAATGATCTCAAGAGTGGGTGAAGATAAATTAGGTAAAAAACTCCTTAACTTCATTCACAATTTCCACCTTTCCAAAGAACTGATTCAGATTGATGGAGACCTTCCCACCGGCACAGTGATTGTAAACGATGCCAACAAAGAGGACATCAAATATGAAATTGTGTTTCCCTCAGCCTGGGACCATATCAAGTGGTCTGAGGAAATGGATAAAGCTGTTAAAAGTGCGGAGGTATTTGTTTTCGGAAGCTTGGCTGCACGTAACGAAATCAGTAAAAACACCCTTTACCAATTACTGAAAAACAATGTATTAAAAGTATTTGATATTAATCTCAGGGCACCCTTTTATAAGGCGGATTTGTTGGACACCCTTATGAAAAAAGCAGATATACTTAAAATCAATGAAGAAGAGCTTACCCTTCTGGCTGATTTTTATGATTTACCCAATAACATGGAGGGAGCTTTGGAAAAACTCAGTGAATTGTTCGAATTCAATTTGATCTGTATTACTTTAGGCAACAAAGGGGCTGCGATATACCAGGAAGGTGATATCACCAGTCACCCTGGCTATCCGGTCACGGTCAAAGACACTGTCGGGTCAGGGGATGCCTTTTTGGCGGGTTTTATCACCAAGTACCTGGACAATGAGTCCCCGGAAAAAATATTGGACTTTGCCTGCGCTTTAGGAGCATTGGTGGCCACTTTCAGCGGTGGTACACCCCAATACAAAAACGAGCAAATCGAGGCCATTAAAAATTCATGATCAAAAAAATAACTTTTAATTCATCATTGTCCAACAAATAGTGAAATAAAACTATTCTCGCAGATCGCAAAAAAACCATCGTCATCCCGATTTCTGCGTTTTAATAAAAGTTAACTCTACCGATGACGTAATTAAAACTGTTTTCTGTAAAGTATAACTCCAGAAGAAATTTGAAAAAAAAGAAGACATAAATTTTAAATACGCATAGTGGGCCGGGCCGACAAAAAACCGGGGTGCGCAGGAGGCTTGTGGGGGGAAGGATTTTTTTGTCTTGATTTTTTGGTACTTTTTTATCAAGAAAAAAGTACAATAAAAACAAGCCTAAATATAAAAAATAACATTTAACTCACAATTAATCAATAAATAGTGAGATGTTAGTATACCCATATATTGCAAAAAGCTCATCGTCATCCCGATTTCTGCGTTTATAAAAAGTTAATTCTACCGATGACGGTTTTATTCTGAAATTAGGTCGAACTCAAGTTAAAATAAAAAACAAGCGCTTCATCCAAAAATGAAGTGCTTATTCCTTGATTTACAACTAACTCCTTTATTTTGGATGCCTGATCAGAAACTAAGTCCAAGGGAAAGCTTAAACCCACGATTAAAGACTTCCGCATCAGAATCCTTAAAAACTGGGGTCATCCCTAAATCGTAGCTCGCCTGCAAATTCAATCCCACGGGAAGATTATAACCCACTCCAAAGACCAAACCGGCATCAATGTCATTAATGGCATCGGTTTCCCAGCCATAGGTATTACCCAAAGCATCGGCTTCAAATGAAGACCCTAACAGGATGGAACCCTGTGGGCCCGCAAAGAAATTCAAACCATCCGTGGCATAAAAACGCAACAGGATAGGAACATCCACGTAATTCAATACGGCCCTTGAATTAACAAAATCATCGTTTTGCGTTCCTTTTACTGAATAATATAACCCAGGCTCTATCGCAAAACCATCGGTAACAAACATATTACCAAAAATACCAGCATGAAAGCCTACCCGATTGCCATAGTCATTGCCACTGATATCCGCCCCACTCCAATTGAAGAAGTTAGCTCCTCCTCTAACTCCAAAACTCGCTTTTTGATCGCTTGCCGGTGATCTCTCCTGGGCATGAGCTCCGATGGACAGGAGGGTAATAATAGTCAATATTAATCCAATTTTTTTCATGGTATTTAATAGTTTGGTTCAATCAAACAATACCATATCTAATTTTATGCCAAAAAATCAATGTTTGTCCTAATTCCACGAGCATCCATTTATGGGAAACAGAATATCCTCATTACACTACCCTTTTTTCGATGTAACTGGAGTTCAGAATGGCCAAAGCACCCATATATTTCAATCGGAATTTGACCAAATCCCCCACCTTATATTTTTTGGGGTTTTCCATTAAATTTATAATCAACATATCTGAACTGGCTCCCAGAATTTCAAATTGCCCATCATCTGCTATAAGATATTTGGGATCTACATCCAATAATCCCAAATCCAGAATCCCCCGAAAAGATGATTTCCCATATAGGGATTCATCTATATCCACAACTTCTCCCTGAGGATTGGTAGCCAGCGTTCCGGTAGGCAACAGTGGTTTTTCCTGCATTTCTATGATCTCGGCAAATAGTTCGAAAACATCACTATGCATGCCTTCAATGGTTTTCTCTTCGAATAAATCAATTCCGAAATAAAGGGTCTCTCCGATACGGAAATGGTTGACCCCTTTAGGAAGTTGCTTGTGGAGCATTAGTGGGATAGTAACAGAAGTACCTGCTGATACCCATGGTATTTTTTTATTGAATTTCAATTCAATGATCTGCTTATAAAGGGACAATTGGATCAATTTATCCGCAGAGGGCATTACCCCATTCAAACAATTGAGGTTGGTACCCAAACCGATCACTTCAAGGTTGGGCAGTTCAAATATATTGGCATAAAAATCAATCAAATGATCTCCCATGACACCTTCTCTCAAATCCCCTGTCTCCACCATAATAATAATTTTATGGTTTTTATTTTGATTGACGGCTTCATCACTGATCCACTTAATGGTGTTAAGTTCACTGTTTAGACTTACATCCGCATACCTTACCATGTCTGCAAGGTTCCTTTTGGATGGCGGTTTAATGTATACCGTCTGAATCTTTGGATTGATTTCCTTTACTTTGGCCAGATTACTGATCCTTGAATCATGGATTTCATCAGCACCCATGTCTATGAGTTCCTTGATGTATTTCCTGTTGCCACAGAGTATTTTAGATACTACACCCCATGAAACATCATTCTCATTGAATTTTTTTCTAAGAAATTCGAAGTTGTCTTTTAATTTATCTCTGTAAAGGTTTAAAAATGCCATATTATCTTTTTAGTCTCATTTCCAAATACTTATTGGTGAACCCCAATTTTTCATATAGCTTTTTTGCCGGGTTATCGGTTTCCACATGAAGGGCTATGTCCCCATTTGCCATTTTAATGGCAGCTGTCATCAGTTTTTTCCCCAGGCCTTTTCCCCGCTGAGAAGCATCCACCGCAATGTAAACCAAAATATTATCTGGAATGTACCCAGACATGCCGGTTTTGTTCATCACCACTGCCCCTACAATTTTCCCGTTTTCCTTAGCAGTTACAGTGAAACCTCCTTTATCTACTGACTGGCCCAAAGCATAATCCAGACAACGCATGATGTCTTCATGAGGATCACCGTATTGGTCCAGGTGTTCAAAAAGGAAATCAGCTATTTCAAGTTTTTGTGAATAGGTGGCTTTATCTATGCCTGAAAGTATTTCTATTGTAGAATTGGACATTTATTGATTATTTTATAGATCTATATTCTATTTTTCCAATTTATGAATAAGCAAAAATACTGCTAAAGACAGTATTAGGCCAAAAAAGTTGGGATCAAGACCAAATGGCAGGTTGAGTGCCAAAACAGAAAGAAGCGCAGTAGTCCCTCCTCCCAAGATCATGGATGCTAAAGCTGCCCTCGGGGATCGCATTTGCCAGAACAAGCCCCCAACAATTGGCACTAACAAGCCAGAAACCATGAATGCATAGGAGTATAACATCAGTTCCAAAACATTGGTCATCTGCAATGCCACCATAAGGGCCACAGCACCTATGATCAGGGTAAACAATTGGCTTAACCGCATCACCAAGGCATCGTCCTTTTTTTTCAGGTACCTTCCAAAAATATCTGTGGTCAGGTTACCCGATGCGGCCATCAGGCAGGAATCTGCCGTGGAAAGAACCGCGGAAAAATAAGCAGACATCATCAATCCCATGATACCGGGCGGGAGAACGGTACTCAATAAAATCGGTAATCCCATCTCGGGATCCAAATTTTCCTGACTTACGGCTATCATATCCTGTTCAAAGGCCACCTTTGCCAGGAGCCCTAGGGAAACACCCATAAAAGCCATGATGGGCCATTCAAATAAACCGGCAATGAACCAGGCCTTTTTTGCGGATTTCACATCGGTACTTGCAAATATCCGCTGGTAAAGGGTCATGCCCACAAACCAAATGGGTAAAATGGTTATGCCCCAATTTGCCAAATCCTGCCAGCTTAAGTTGGCCAGGGAAAAATATTCATCAGGAAGGGTGGAAGATATGGCCGACCAACCTCCCACATAATAATAAGATACTGGCAGGCCTATAAAAATAAAACCTGCCATCAGCACAATCCATTGAATCGTATCCGTGTAAATCACCGCTTTTAATCCTCCCAAAACGGTATAGACCACTGCAATAACCCCCATTATCCATAAGGAAAGGTCCAAATCCAGGTCTTTGAAGGTCCCGGAGGCCAGCTTGGCTCCTGCCAATAGCTGAGAAGAAGTAAAGCCCAAATAACCCATAAAGGAAATAACCGCGGCTACGATTCCGACTTTTCTATCAAAAAGAAACTGAAAAATTTGCGGCAGGGTATAAAATTTTTCAAACTCTGGATTGGCCTTTACTTTTGGAATCAAAAAAACGGCTGCGAGCCAGGCTCCCAAAAGTCCTGTAAATAGCATCCAACTTCCGGATAAACCCATTAAAAACCCCAATCCACCCAGTCCTACCGAAAAACCCCCACCTACATCAGTGGCCACTACAGATAAGCCAATGTGCCAACTTCCAATATTTCTTCCCCCAACATAATAATCGTCCTGACCGGTATTTTTTCTCATAAAATAAAAACCCACCCCCAACATCACGATCATGTAAACAATAAAAATGGATAAATCAATAATAGACATATTCTTTGGTTTTAATAAAAGGATGAGCCGGGTGCCCCCTGGAAATGCACCGGAAGGTGGATCCGCCAATGCCACCCTAATTCAAATTTAGGGCAGTTTAACGGGAAAACAAAAAAAGACTGGTTTCCCAGTCCTTTTTTAAAATCCATTTTTCGGGTCATTTAATCTTTATCAGTACTTACCGAGGCAGTGAAATATTCCCGGTTCATTCTGGCGATATTACTCTGTTTTATTTCTTTAGGACACTCTGCCGAACAGGCTCGGGTATTGGTACAAGCTCCAAATCCTTCCACATCCATTTGTGCCACCATTTTTTCCGCTCTTTCTCTCTTTTCCACTTTTCCCTGTGGCAAAAGAGCCAACTGAGAAATTTTAGCAGAAACAAACAACATGGCAGATGCATTTTTACAGGCCGCCACACAGGCACCGCAACCGATACAGGTAGCCGAATCAAAAGCTTCATCGGCAATAATTTTCGGGATTGGAATTTCATTGGCATCCGGAACACCCCCTGTATTTACAGAAACATAGCCTCCAGACTGTATTATCCTATCAAAAGCACCCCTGTCTACCACCAGATCTTTGACAATAGGAAAGGCCTTGGCCCGCCACGGTTCTATGGTAATGGTATCCCCATCCTTGAAGGTCCGCATATGAAGTTGACATGTTGTGGTTTGGCTGGGTCCGTGGGGTTTTCCGTTGATAAAAAGAGAACATGTTCCACAGATTCCCTCCCGGCAGTCATGATCAAAATGGACAGGGTCCTCTCCTTTCACCGACAAATCCTCATTCAGCACATCCAGCATCTCAAGGAAGGACATATCTGGTGATATGCCATCCAATTTATAAGGTTTAAACCCACCTTTATCAGAAGGATTTTTTTGTCTCCAAATTTTTAAAGTAAGATTCATATTTTTATGAATTTTAATAAGTCTATAGATTATTTGTAGCTTCTTTGGGTCAATTTTACATTTTCAAAGATCAATTCTTCTTTGTGGAGCTGCTCTTCCTCCCCATCCCCTTGGTATTCCCATGCTGCCACATAGGCATATTTCTCATCATCCCTTAAGGCTTCGCCCTCTTTGGTCTGATACTCATCTCTGAAATGGCCTCCACAGGATTCATTTCTGTGCAAGGCATCATCAACCATTAATTCCCCCAGCTCCAAAAAGTCAGCTACACGATGGGCTTTTTCTAAGGATAGATTGAGCTCCTCTCCTGTACCAAGCACTTTTACATTGGTCCAGAATTCTTCCCTAAGTTCCCTAATCATGGCCTTGGCCTTGCTTAAACCAGCGGCATTCCTGGCCATGCCACAGTGGTTCCACATGATCTTACCGAGTTTTTTATGAAAATAATCAACGGTTTTTTCCCCTTTAATTTCCAGTAATTTATTGATCCTGTTTTTAATTTCATCTTCAGATTTTTTAAACTCAGGATGGTCAGCCGAAATTTTTTCATAAGAAGTACCTGCCAGGTAATCCCCAACGGTGTATGGAATCACAAAATAACCGTCTGCTAATCCTTGCATCAATGCCGAAGCCCCCAGCCTGTTGGCTCCATGGTCTGAGAAGTTGGCTTCACCTAAGGCATACAATCCCGGGACATTGGTCATCAGATTGTAATCCACCCAAAGTCCTCCCATGGTGTAGTGGACGGCAGGATAAATTTTCATGGGCGTTTGGTAAGGGTTTTCTCCCGTGATCTGTTGGTACATATCAAACAGGTTACCATATTTACTCCGTACGGCATCTTCTCCATCTCTCTGAATGGCATCTCTAAAATCAAGGAAAACTGCCTCACCTGTTTCATTTACACCCTTGCCTTCATCACATACATATTTTGCATTTCGGGATGCCACATCCCTCGGAACCAGGTTTCCAAAGGATGGGTATTTGGTTTCCAGGTAATAATCCCTTTCCTCATCTGAAATGTCCTTCGGTAAAATTTCCTTTTTCCTGAGTTTCTCTGCCATCTCCACCGTTTTAGGTACCCATACCCTCCCATCATTTCTTAGGGATTCTGACATCAGGGTCAGTTTGGACTGGTGGTCACCGGAAACGGGAATGCAGGTAGGATGGATTTGAGTGTAACAGGGATTGCTGAAAAAGGCACCTTTCTTATGTGCCCTCCAGGCAGCAGTAACATTGGAACCCATGGCATTGGTAGAGAGGAAAAAGACATTGCCATACCCCCCAGTACACAATAAAACGGCATGGGCACTATGTGATTCGATGGTGCCCGTAATCAGGTTCCTGGTAACGATGCCCCGTGCTTTTCCCTCTACAACAACCACATCCATCATTTCTGTTCTGGGATAAAGCTTTACTTTGCCATTGGCTACTTGCCTGCTCAGGGCTGAATAAGCCCCCAACAGCAATTGTTGCCCTGTTTGGCCCCTTGCATAGAAAGTCCGGGAAACCTGTGCCCCACCAAATGAACGGTTGGCAAGTAAGCCTCCATATTCTCTTGCAAAGGGCACACCCTGAGCCACACATTGATCAATAATATTGACTGATACTTGAGCAAGCCTGAATACATTGGCTTCCCTGGAACGGTAGTCTCCCCCTTTAATGGTATCATAAAACAGCCTGAAAACTGAATCTCCGTCGTTCTGATAATTCTTGGCAGCATTTATACCTCCCTGGGCCGCTATGGAATGAGCCCTTCTGGGGCTGTCCTGAAAACAAAAAGCCTTGACATTGTATCCCAACTCGGCCAGGGAAGCTGCAGCTGAAGCACCGGCCAAACCGGTGCCCACTACTATGATTTCATATTTTCTTTTATTGGCTGGGTTGACCAGTTTTACATTGAATTTGTGTTTCGTCCACTTTTCCTCCAAGGGACCAATGGGTGTTTTTGAATCAAGTATCATCGATATTCGAATTTATTTTCCCTATTTTTTGAGTGGTTTTGACATTATAAGCTTTGTACATACATCACTATAGGTATCAAGGCAAATAAGGCCGGGACAATAATGGCAAACCCAAGCCCCAGTTTTTGAATAAATGGGGTATATTTGGTGTGATTAATCCCAAGGGTCTGAAAGGCACTTGCAAACCCATGGGAAAGGTGAAAAGCCAAAAAGGCCATACTCACCACGTAAAATATCACATAAAGGACATTTTGATAAGCTTCTGCGACAATAGTATAACCGTCTTTATAGGTAACCCCATCATAAGTGGCAAATGGTACTTCACCGAATTTCAGTTCATACCAAAAACCTCTTAAATGAACAAGAATAAATATGAATATAAGGGTACCCAGTATGCCCATATTTCGAGAACTCCAAGTGCTGTTTTCCGAAGGTTTGGTCACTGCATAACTCACAGGCCTTGCCTTTTTATTGTGACGTGTCAGGATAATGGAGTAAATGACATGCAATAAAATAAATGAAAAGTTTAAGATGGAAACCACCCGAATGAGTGGGTTGGTAGCCATGGTTTCTGCATATATGTTAAATGCTTTTCCTTCATCCGGAATTAAAAGTTGTAGGTTACCGGCCAAATGAACAACAAGAAACAAAATCAGAAATAATCCAGTTAGGGCCATTAATAATTTTTTGCCTAATGTACTGTTTAAGGTTTTCGATACCCAACTCATATGGTTTTTCGTTATTACAGATTGATCAATTTTATTTGGGCCAAATTTACATTTGGAATCCATAGCAAACAATCAATCCACCTTCAATCACCTTATTTTAAAAGGTTCTAAATAAATCTCTTTTTTTAACGATTGTAGTATCAACCAACTGTTCAAATTTTTTGTTTATGTATTAATGAAATTTAAATTTAAACCGTCCCTTCAATTCCGAAAAGTAAAATTTAATTGAAGCAGGAAAAAAATAGGACTACCTGAAAAAACCCCTTAAAATCCCTTACCTGAAGTAAAAAAGGTAAATCACTCATTTTCAAATATAAAACCCTATTTCCCGTTATTTAAAACTGAAGATTATTGGGTATGCAAAACAATTCATCCTAATTAAATTTTAACGAAATTCAAAAATTCCTTTATAAACAATTAATTTAGGGTAACCATTGAAAATACAAAAACGTTTGGGTGAATATCAATTAA
>JBBDSB010000700.1:0-2341 GCA_040905205.1 Cyclobacteriaceae bacterium | reverse complement strand
TTGGGTTTTCTTTTAACCGTGATTAAGCCTGCCAGGTGAATTTGTATTCCAAATGAGCCTTTTTGGAAGCTACTATCCCTATAATTGGACACACCTTACCCATCCCCGGCCTTCAGACCCGGGTGGACGTTCGCCTTTTGTTGGGGCGGTTTTTTTTGTATTATTTGACATGGGGAAAGACTTGTTTTAGTTTTTGTAAGTCATTGTAATATAAGTATTTATATACAGTTTTAGAATAAGCTTCCCACTTTTTTTATGAATAATTCAGGTTAAAAATTCTATTCTCCTCACTCATCCACCATACCACTCAACTTTCGCCTCACACGATGACTGCTATCATAAAAAACCAGCTCTCCAAACTTCGCGAATCCAATAGTATTGATCCTCAAATCTATCGAAAGGGCACGGCTTTGTACATCAATGGCGCCTGCCAGATGCTAAGCCAGGGAAACCAGTCGTGGGAAATACTGGTGGACACCCCTGAACAAGAAGTGGTTGCAAAAATCTCGGTTTCGAATGAAAATGAAGACGTTGAATTCCAAATAGACGGCAAGAAATCCCCCTGGAACGGGTTTGCCGTTGCCGCTCTCTTGCAGGTTGCCGAGGAACTTGAACAGACCGAACCCCGCCCGGTCTCCGAAGGCAAGACCTATACCCGTGAAGGGATGATGAAACGGGTGCTGGCCGAACGCAGGGATAAGGCCCGGAAAGCGGATTACAAAATCACCTTTGCCGATAATCTGTACGGAGAGCACATCCTGGTGAATGAAAAAGGTGTGGAATACCGTATTACCCTGCGTGATTTCGACAGCGAAACCGGCTATATCGACAACCCCGATCTAAAAACCAACAAACTCGGCACCACCAAGCATCTTCTTTTTGCCTTTCAGAAGTTGAAATCTCAACCGGAATTGATGGAAACGATGGATAAAACCTATCCGTTTGTCGAAATTTATCTCGACCCTCTCCATAATTACAAGATCACCTGGCACTACCCCCATCCGCTGAAAAGCGACATACAGGCGTTGATCACCAAATACTTCAAAGATGAAAACCATATCCCTGAAAATCAACTCCCGGATTTTTTAGGATTTTTGAAAGAAGCCGGGGCACATTCGGAGATCAAGGTGAGGCCTGAGGTGGAGGAAGCCGTTCAGAAAGCGTGGGATGAACAGATGCTGGAATCGATAAAAGAAGAAATGACGCCCGACTATTCCCTGCTGAAAACGGAATTATTTCCCTATCAAAAGGAAGGTGTGGAATTCGCAACATTTCGTGAAGGCGCCATCATTGCCGATGAGATGGGTTTGGGAAAAACCATTCAGGCGATTGCAACTGCCGTGATGAAAAAGAAAATATTTGATTTCCAAAAAACACTGGTCATCTGCCCGGCCTCGCTCAAAGAACAATGGAAGCAGGAGATTGAGAAGTTTTGCCATGAGGAAGCGGTGGTGGCGGAAGGTACCCCCGAAGAGCGGGAAGAAATCTACCGGACCACCGGGGCCTATTTTGTAATCATCAATTACGAAACGGTGCTCCGGGATCTGCATGAACTGAACCGGATGGATTCAGATTTTATCATCCTGGATGAAGCACAGCGTATCAAAAATTTTTCTACTGTTACGGCCAATACCATCAAAAACCTGAATAGAAAGCATGCCCTGGTCATTACAGGCACTCCGATTGAAAACCGGTTGATTGATCTCTATTCCATTGTTCAGTTCATCGACCCCCATTTTTTGGCTCCTCTTTGGGAGTTTTCTTATCAGCACTGCTTTTTCGATACCGACAGACGGAATAAAATCACCGGATATTATGATCTCCAGGCCCTTCAGGAACGGCTCAAACCCATCCTCATTCGCCGGGAACGGCGCGATGTGATCAAAGATCTGCCGAATGTTACCGAGATCAACGTACCGGTTGGCATGCACCCCGACCAGCAAATGTACCATGCGGGTTATGCATCGGGAATTGCGAAAATTTTGGGTAAAAAATATATCACACCGTACGATCAGCAGCGGCTGATGCACCTCCTCAGCAGCATGCGCATGGTTTGCGATAGCACATTCCTGATTGACAAGGAGACCTACCACTCCCCAAAACTCCATGAACTGAAATACATTTTGCTGGAAAAGATCGATTTGAAAAACTCTGACAGCAAGGTGATCATCTTTTCGGAGTGGATTACCATGCTGCAACTGATCGGTAAAATGCTTCAGGAGGAGGGCATCGGGTTTGCCAGGCTCACCGGCAAAGTTGCCGTTAAAAACCGGGGAAAACTGATCAAAAAATTTGAAGAAGACCCCGGCTGCAAGGTTTTTCTTTCAACCGAAGCGGGCGG
>JBBDSB010000699.1:0-2345 GCA_040905205.1 Cyclobacteriaceae bacterium | reverse complement strand
CCCTATTTGGACAGAAAAAACATCTATTTGAGGGAGGTATACGAGTGCCGGCTATAATAAGGTGGCCAAATGTGATAGAACCTGGAGTATCTGATCTACCCAATTCAAATTTAGATGTTTTACCTACAATAGCTGATATAGTTGGTATAGATCTGCCTCAAGATAGAGCAATAGATGGAACCAGTATATTACCTCATTTGCTTAATCGTGAAGAAATACAAAGAGACAAACCTTTGTATTGGCAAACGGAACTGGATCCAATTTGGATGATAGAAGGAGTTGGTTATGAAAGGAGATTTGATGGGGAAAAACCGGTAGATATCCCAACTCCAAGAGTAGTTATACGCAGGGATGATTATGTATTAAGGGGATTTTCTTCTAATAGCGAAGACTTTGCGGAACCGGATATTTTTCAGTTATATAATGTAGTCAAAGACAAAATGGAAATGGTAGAACTCTCAAAATTTGAACCTGAGTTGTTCGAAAAAATGAGATCAGAGTTAATTGAAATGTGGAGAGATGTAAATAAGGACAAGGATCAGACCAGATCTGAAATTGATAATAAAACAGACCAAAGAAATTAAATTATTCAGAAAATATACGGCAGTTAAATTTTGAGGATAGAGGATTTTTAAAGGGAATTATTAATCTTAATGAGAAAGTAATTGAGTACTAAACTTTTAAAAAACAATAATATTTTAAGAATCTTACCAATACTAGTTATAGCTCTCTTGATTGTTACAGGTAATTCCTACAGTCAGGATACAAAACCTAATTTTCTTATCATTTATGGAGATGATGCCAACTATGAAGAATTTTCACTTTATGGTGGGAAGAATATAGATACCCCGAATATTGACCGATTGGCAAAGGAAGGCCTAACTTTTAACAAGGTTTTCCAGGCGATAGCGATTTGTGCACCCAGCCGGGCTGAGCTTTATACCGGGATGTATCCGGTTCGTAATGGAGTAGCCTGGAACCATGCAACGGCCCGTCCCGGAATAAAGAGTATTGTTCACCATTTAGGTGACCTAGGTTATCGGGTTGGAATTACCGGAAAATTGCACGCCGGTCCTAAAAATGTTTTTCCTTTTCAGGAATTGGACATTTTAAAAGGGGGGGATATTGATGGTGAGAAGTTACAGGAGTATGCTGAACAAGAACAACCTTTTGCTTTGATCATTGCATCCGGTGAACCGCATGAGCCATGGAATAGGGGTAATCCAGATAAATTTGATCCTGATAAGTTACATCTACCCCCGTATTTCGTGGATACCCAATATACGAGAGAGCTGTACACCAATTATTTGGCCGAGATGGAACATCTTGATCTTCAGGTTGGACAATCACTCAAAGCACTTGAAAAATCTGGAAAAGCAAATAACACCCTTGTATTGTTTACTTCCGAGCACGGTTCACCCTTTCCCGGAGGGAAATGGACCAATTGGAATACTGGTGTTCATACCGCTTTTGTGGCTCGCTGGCCGGGTGTTATATCTCCGGGGCAGCGAACTGATGCACTCATTCAATATGCCGACGTATTACCGACATTGGTAGATATTGTGGGTGGTACTGTGAATAAATCTGAATTTGATGGAACTAGTTTTTTACCCGTATTGAAAGGGGATACTGATCAGCATCGGGAATATGTATATTTTATGCATAACAATGTTCCCGAGGGACCTCCATACCCCATCCGGTCAGTTACAAATGGTACACACCATTACATCAGGAATCTCACTCCAGAAAATATTTATATCGAAAAACATATTTTTGGTGGCCGTGCTGTAGAACCTTTTTTAGTCACCTGGTTTTATAAAAGTACTACGGATACACACGCTCGTAATATGTTGAATCGCTTTATACACCGACCGGCTGAAGAGCTTTATAACATGGAGCAAGATCCATTTGAGTTTGAAAATTTAGCTGCTGAGACAGAGTTTGAAAATATTAAAAGGGAACTTTCCAATGCATTGGATGCGTGGATGGAAAGTCAAAATGATCCCGGTGAAGCACTTGATTCATGGGAGGCTTATAAAAATAATGGGGGATATTTAGATGAATAGCTACATGTCAATAAGGCACTTGGGATTGGCCATTGATATTAATGGGAAAGAGGTAGCTAAACCCGATTTTTGATGGTTGCTATCTTAAGAGACTCTCATTGAATGATACCTTCAAAACTATACTCTAATGTTTGTACATGTAATTAAACTGATGGGTTGTAAATATTAAATTTTAAGATTCTGAGGTTAAAGTGATTTTTTAAAGTGAACTAAAACCGGTTTTTTGAAAAATAAAAGCAATCATATTTTAAGAAGCTTACCAATTCTAATTATAGCTCT
>JBBDSB010000698.1:0-2347 GCA_040905205.1 Cyclobacteriaceae bacterium | reverse complement strand
AAAAAAAGGAGTTGAGGTAATATACTCATATTGAATGCATTAATCTGATCCGCCTATATTTTTAATAAAATGATTTGTACAAATGTAACAAATACCTACCTTTGCAACACTTTCAGCGGGTGATGTAGCTCAGTTGGTAGAGCATCGGACTGAAAATCCGTGAGTCGGTGGTTCGAGCCCACTCATCACCACAGGCCCTGGTTTCGATCAGGGCTTTTTTTATGCCTGAATTCCTGAAGATTAAGATCGCTGATGTCATTTTAAATGTTGTTATTCCATGGCAAATTAATAAATAGAAGGGAGGCAAACTATTTTAATTTCATTAATCAACCTATTGATCACTTTCTTGTTCAGATTGTCAGCGCGTTTTCTTTTTTCCCGACTGCCGGAATTAAAAATTTTTATCATAAACGAGAATTATTTTTAAAAAAGTGTAACATTTCACTTTTTACTTCATTCTATGCATACATGAATACCTTTTTTGAATCACAAATCTGGCCGCTAAAAAACAGGTTGTACCGAACAGCTTATCTCTGGTTAAAAGACAGAGATGCTGCCAATGATGCGGTACAGGAAGTTTTTTCGAAAGCTTGGGTGAACAGGAAATTGCTGGAGCAAAGGGACAACCCGACGGGCTGGTTGGTGAAAACCCTTAAAAACCAGGTGCTGCAGCAGATTCGGGAGGCCAAAAAAATGGATTCTCTGGAGAAGGTGGAGGAAGCCTGGATAGATCCTGAGGAGGAAACCGTTTCCGTATCCCATTCCGTCAAAATGGTATTTTGTTTTTTAAAAGACCTGCCGGAAAAGCAAAGAGAGGTATTCCAATTGAGGGAAGTAGAGGGATTGACCTATGAGGAAATTGCCGACTACCTGGAAATTCCCCAGGAACAGGTAAAGGTCAATTTGCACAGGGCAAGGAAAAAATTAAGAGAATTTCTACTGAATCGAAAATAGATATGGAAAAGAGACTGAAAGGATTGCTGGAGAAATATTGGGAAGGAGAAAGCACATTGGAAGAGGAGGAGGAAATCAAATTGCTCCTGTCTAAAGGCGTAGGTTATCAACAAGAAAAGGCTTTTTTCCTGGGTTTAGGTGAGCTTAAGAAAATGGGAACAAGGGTATCCAGCGATATATCCCCGGAAAAAGAGTATCCAAAACCATCAAAAAGGATTAGCCCGTATATGGCCAGCTGGATGAAAATGGCCGCGGTTTTCCTTTTATTACTTTGTGGCGGAGTCATTTATCAGCAGCACCAGAATAGAAAACTGGAAGCCGAACAGGCCATGGCCTATGCCCAGGTAATGGACGCATTTTCGCTTATTAACAAAAACCTCCAAAAGGGGGAAGCCGAGTTGGGGGTATTGAAAGATTTAAAATACCTGGGGACACCCCATCTAATATTCAATTTAAATGAAATGGAAAATGAAAAATAGAACCCTTGTTTTGATCGCACTTTTTATCATGGGATTTGCAGGCGTACAGGCCCAGGAAAATGCCATTGAAAAATTTTACTCCAAATATGTTGAAGATGAGCGTTTTTCCCGGGTATATATCAGTCCCAAAATGATGCAAATGGCAGGAGGTTTTTTGAATTCCAACATGGAGGAAGGAGATCCGGATGCTGAAAATTTACTGCACTTGATAGGAAAAATCAAAGGTATCCGGATTCTTTCCGGCGAACAGGTGGAGGGACTTCCTATGTTCAATGAAGCCATTGAAACCCTTAACCGAAACCGGTACGAAGAGCTGATGGACATCAAAGACAAGGGCAGTTCACTGAAGTTTATGGTAAGGGAAGAAAGTGGGAGGATCAAAGAACTGCTGATGATATCCGGTTCGACGGAAGAATTCACCCTGATGAGCATGTTGGGGGATTTTACCTATAATGACCTGAACCTACTAGCAGAAAAAACCAACCTTCCCGGTATGAATGCTTATGGGAAGGGATCAAAAGAATAATCAATACATTCATTAATTGTTTCGAATTAAATTAAAAACACAAAATGAAAAATCCTAAAATCATCTTTATCATGGCCTGCCTGGCCATACTACCAGTTTCCCTTTTTGCACAAAGTAAAAGTGTTGACCGTCTTTATAACCAATATAAGGGACAGGAAGAATTTTTTCACCTGGATCTGGCTGGCAATTTCCTTGATTTTGCCAAAGGCTGGGACATAGATATAGAGGAAGCTAACCTGTCCGCCATTACTGAGAGCATTGACAGGGTGAAGCTATTCAAACTGCCGGTAAGCGGGGATCAGGCCCGATCCGATTTCAAAAAGCTGTCCCAGGGCTTGCAGCGTGAAAATTATGAGCTGATGATGGAGGCAGAGGAAAAAGACAGCGG
>JBBDSB010000697.1:0-14367 GCA_040905205.1 Cyclobacteriaceae bacterium | reverse complement strand
GGTTGGGCATTGTTGTTAAATCTGGTAATTTGGAAATCAGCATTTTGCTTGCCGATGGTACGTTTTACTTTATCATCATATGCGGAAGTATACCATTCCGACTCGGGAAGGGTATAGCGTTCATCAATGTAAAGGGCAACCATAACAAAATCCTCCTTTAAGCGCTTCAAAACCCTGGGATCTGACCAAACCCTTGCTTCCATCTCCCGGCAATTTACACAGCCATGGCCCGTAAAATCAATAAACAGCGGCTTATCCTGCCGTTTAGCTGCTGCCAGTGCCTGTTCATAATCAAAGTAACCCTGAATACCATGTGGGAAATGCAGGAAATCTGCGTACTTGGGGATCTCACCCAGATCCTGATCAGAAGAAGCGCTATTTTCCCTGCTGATTTTTACCAGGTCAAAATCATGGGAAGACATGGGCGGTAAATAACCGCTCAGGGCTTTTAAAGGGGCACCCCACATGCCTGGAATCAGGTACAATACAAAGACAAAGGTAAGTATCGCCAGCATTAACCGGGGTACGCCCAGGTATTCCAAGGGACTGTCATGGGCCAGCCTTAATTTTCCAAGAAGGTAGAGTCCTAAAAGGGCAAAGATGACGATCCAAATGGCCAGGTAAATATCCCTATCGAGCAAGCCCCAGTGATAAACCTGATCGGCGATACTCAAGAACTTAAAGGCCAGGGCCAATTCCAGAAAGCCCAATACTACTTTGACGGAATTGAGCCAGCCACCTGATTTTGGAAGAGAATTCAGCCACTCGGGGAAGATGGCAAAAAGCGTAAAGGGTAAAGCAAAAGCCAAAGAAAAGGCAAACATGCCTGCAATGGGCTTGAGTAGTTCACCACCTGCAGAGCTGATCAATATAGATCCCACAATGGGCCCGGTGCAGGAAAAGGATACCAAAACAAGTGTGAAGGCCATAAAGAAAATCCCTACCATTCCTCCTTTGTCCGCTTGTGCATCCATTTTATTCACCAGACCTGAGGGCAAGGTGATTTCAAACATTCCCAGAAAAGCAAAAGCAAAGAAAATAAATACCGCAAAGAAAAAGATGTTGGGTGCCCAATGGGTAGAAAGCCAATTGGCAAACTCAGGTCCTTGCAGGGAGGCCACAATCGTTCCGGCAATCGTATAGATGGCAATTATGGAAAACCCATAAATAAATGCATTTCTCAATCCCTGAACCCGGGAATTGGCCCTACCTGTAAAAAAGGTCACCGTCATGGGAATCATGGGAAATACACATGGGGTCAGCAAGGCCGCAAGGCCAGCCAGGAAGGCAATTACCATAAATCCTATAAGAGACTCCTTGCTTTCTCCAGCTTCAGCACCTATTGGATCGGTATCTTTTACGATTTCGTCTTTAATGGGGGTTTGGTTTTCTGCGGCTTTAGTAGATGCTTCCCCCAAGACAATGGAAAATTCCTCTTCGTAATTGATACACTGGTTTGTGATATCTGAACACATCTGGTATTCCACTCGGCCTTTAATCAATGCATTTTCAGCATCAATCCTTAATTTTTGATGAAATAATCCTTCCTTTTCAAAGTAGGTGACCTCCCCCTCCCAAATTTCCTCAAATTTGGTTTTATGATCAATGGCCTTAAGGTCTCCTATTGGTGTGATCCCCTCTGATTGATCCAAAAGGATTTCAGTGAGCAATGGCCCCAGATCAGGATCAAAATCATTGGAATAAATGTACCAATTATTGGGTATATCTGCCTTTAAAATCAGGGTTACCTCCTCACCCCCCTTCGGTGAAGGTTTAGAAAGCGCTATCGTCCATTCAGGGGGGGAAATCACCTGTGCGAAAGAAAAATTTAAAAATACAAGTGTTACAGCCAAACTGTAAAATACCTTCATTGCATTCATCATGGTAAGATTAATTCCAAATGGATTAGATACCATTACTAAATAAAAAACGACCCGGATAAGTTCCGGTTTCCCTACATATTCCTTTATTCAGGATTTCTGGTGGAAATCGCATGAAAATGCTTAAAAAACATAGCTATGGTCTCAATGCCCTTCAGGTAATTGTCTATTCCATAATGTTCGTTGGGGGAGTGGATGGCATCGGTATCTAGCCCAAAGCCTAAAAGGATAGGATCCAAATCCAAAACTTTTTGAAACAGGGCCGTAATAGGTATGGACCCTCCTTCCCGAGTTGGAATGGCTTTTTTTCCAAAGGCCTCCATTATCGCCGCCTCCGCTGCCCGATATCCGATGGAATCGGTAGGAATTACCGCTGCCTGTCCCCCATGATGGGTAGTTACCTTAACTTTTACAGACGGGGGGGCGATGGCTTTAAAATGCGCGGTAAACAATTCAACAATCTCCTTATGGTCTTGATGAGGCACCAATCTCATGGAGATTTTGGCATGGGCTTTTGAAGGAAGTACTGTCTTGGCCCCTTCCCCTATGTATCCACCCCAAATTCCATTGATGTCCAGTGTGGGTCGGATGCCGACCCTTTCAATGGTCGTAAAATCCTTTTCCCCAAAAGTGGCTGCTATGTCCAGTTTACTCTTAAAATCGGCTTCCTCATAGGGTACCTCATTCAGACTGTCCCGGTATTCTTTAGGGTATTCCTCCACTTTGTCGTAAAACCCGGGAATGGTAATGTGGTGGTCTTCATCATGAAGTGAGGCAATCATCTTACTTAAAACATTGATGGGATTGGCCACTGCGCCACCAAAAGTTCCGCTATGGAGGTCTTTATTGGGTCCGGTTACTTCTACCTCCAAATAAGCAAGTCCCCTTAAGCCTACTGTCACAGAAGGGTGCTCCAAAGAAATCATGTGGGTATCGGAGATTAGGACCACATCCGCCTTCAATTTATCCGTATTTTCCCGGACATATTTTTCCAGGTTTTCAGATCCTACTTCCTCTTCACCTTCGATCATGAATTTGACATTGCAATTCAGTTGTCCGTTGGCCAACATCGCTTCAAAGGCTTTGACGTGCATATAAAATTGTCCTTTATCATCTGCTGACCCTCTGGCAAAAATGGCTCCATTCGGATGAAGAGGGGTTTTTTTGATGACCGGATCAAATGGCGGTGAATCCCAAAGCTCCAGGGGATCGGCAGGCTGAACATCATAATGGCCATATACCAAAACGGTGGGCGCATTTTCATTGATGATCTTTTCTCCATATACGATAGGGTAACCTTGTGTGTGACAGATTTCAGCATGGTCTACCCCGGCCTTTTCAAGACTGTCCCTCACAAATTCGGCCGCTCTGAAAACTTCTGCCTTAAACCCTGGGTCAGCGCTTACAGATGGAATCCTCAGTAAGTCCAACAGCTCATCCAAAAAACGTTGGGAATTTTCTTTGATATATTGTTTTAATGCCATATTCACTACGTCTTAATCAAGGGTCGAAATTAAGGCATTTTGTGTGAATTTTCCCTATATTTTAAATTTTACTAGTTTACCCTGGCTTTTGGAAATCATCTTTTCAGGGACGTTGGCAATGATTTCATCGTACAAAAGGGACACCAGCTTTTTTTTCAAAAATTTCCTTGTCAGAACCAGACTTACCTCTCTCACTGGGGCTTCCCCTTCAAATTCCCTGATCCTGCTGCTTTCTTCCCCAGTCAGACCTTGAGCTGCCAATTCTGGAAGTAGTGTAACGCCTCTGTATCTGTTGACCATATTTTTTAGTCCCTCCAGTGATCCGCTTTCATAATGAAAATTCATCCGTTGAAACTTGGCCTGATCACAAAGGTTAAGTACCTGATCCCTGAAACAATGCCCTTGTTGCAATACCCATAATTCTTCTCCTATGATATCATTTACACTAACCCTTGGATTTTTTAACAGGCCATTCCCTTTGGAGAGATAAGCGAAAAACTTTTCGTAGAAAAGGGGTTGTTCCATAATACCCGGCTCATCCAATGGGGTAACCACTATTCCCAGGTCCAGCTCGTCATTTTTAAGCTTTTTAATGATGTCTTCCGTCACCATATCCTGGACCTGCAATTGGACATTGGGATATTTGCGAATAAAGTCTTGTATGAATAAAGGTAATAAATAAGGCGCCAATGTAGGAATGATACCCATTTTGATCATGCCACTGACATCCCCTTTCATTTGAGAAACCAATTCATAGATGCCTTTACTTTCGGAAACAACTTTTTTGGCCTGCATAATGATCAACTCGCCAATTTCTGTTGGAATAACAGGCATCTTGGAGCGGTCGAAAATGATTACCTCCAATTCCCTCTCAAATTTGCTCACCTGGGCACTGAGCGTAGGCTGGGTAACGAAACAAGCCTCCGCTGCATGGCCGAAATGCCTGAATTTTTCAACTGCCAAAATGTATTCCAATTGCTGAATGGTCATTGTTGAAAGGAATTTCTAAACATTGTTGCTTAATTAAATGGGATTACGCAACAAATATAAAAATCTTTTTTCCTTTATTTAGATTTGATTTAAATAATGGCTAATTTTGTTGTCCCATTCAAAAAATAAACAAATATGCGATTGATCAAGATCTTTTCACTGACTATTATTATTTGCTCCCTATTCTCCTGTGAACAAAAAGAAACAGAAGAAGTCAATGTGTATACCCATAGACATTACGAAGCTGATCAGCAGCTTTTTGATGCCTTTTCCGAGGCCACAGGCATCAAGGTAAATGTAGTCAATGCCAGTGCAGATGAACTCATCCAAAAGTTAGAATTGGAAGGAGAAGGTTCTCCTGCCGACCTTTTGATTACCGTGGATGCAGGCAGGTTGCACAGGGCACAAGAAAAAGATTTATTTCAGAGCATTTCCTCCGACATATTAAATCAAAATATTCCTTCAAAATTCCGGAATCCTGAGGGTTTTTGGTATGGATTGACTTACAGGGCAAGGATACTTGTCTACCATAAAGACCGGGTACAACCAGAAAACCTGGACTCCTATGAAAGCCTGACCGATGAAATGTGGAAGGGAAGAGTCTTGACCCGATCTTCTGAAAACATCTACAACCAGTCTCTTTTGGCCTCGCTGATCGTTGCCCACGGGGAGGAAAAAGCGCAGGAATGGGCGGCCGGGTTACTGTCCAATATGGCTCGAAGCCCAAAAGGCAGTGACAGGGATCAGGTTAAGGCAGTAGCCTCCGGCGAGGGAGATGTAGCTATTGTCAACAGCTATTATATTGGCATCATGCTGAATGATACCAATGAAGAAGAGATAAAAGCAGCAGAACAAATCAAAATCTTCTTTCCCAATCAAAATGACAGGGGGACTCATATTAATATTTCGGGTGCTGGGGTTACCAAATATGCGCCAAACAAAGAAAATGCTATTAAATTACTGGAATACCTTTCGGAAGAAAATGCCCAGGGCATATTGGCCAACGTCAATTACGAATACCCCGTCAATGAAAATGTACCCCCTTCCGATCTTCTTAAGAGTTGGGGAGATTTTAAAGCCGACGATATCAACTTATCCCTTTTAGGAGAAAACAACCGAAACGCGGTTGTCATTTTTGATAAAGTAGGCTGGAAATAATTTCACTGATAAGGAAAAGGGGCTTGGATTTATCTAAACAAAAATATTACTACTGGAACCCATGGATGACAGGTTCCATTTTGATATTGTTGCTGATCGCCACACCACTTTTTACCATTTTTTTTAAAATATTTGAACCGCCTGGAAGCAGTTGGACCCATTTAACGGAAAATTTGCTTCTGGGGTATTTTAAAAACACCCTGATCATTTTATTGGGTGTCGCGTTCACTACCTTCTTATTGGGTGTCTCTACAGCATGGATAGTGACCAATTACCACTTCCCAGGCAGAAAATATTTTGAGTGGCTCTTAATCCTGCCCCTGGGATTTCCGGCATATATCATGGCCTATACCTACGTGGGATTATTGGATTACTCAGGTCCTATCCAGACCTTTTTAAGAAACCAATTCGACATACAGGTAACAGGAAGCCTCATAGACATCATGAACCTTCCCGGTGCGGTTTTCATTCTTTCCATTACCCTGTTTCCCTACGTGTTTCTCCTGGCCAGGGCTTCTTTTTTACAGCAATCCCGCACCCTTCAGGAAGCTGCGGCCCTTTTGGGAAGCAACCGATGGAACACTTTTTTTAAAATTGCATTGCCCATGGCCAGGCCCGCCATTGTCGGGGGCATCGCTTTGGCCTCCATGGAGGTGCTAAATGATTATGGTACCGTCAAATATTTTGGAGTAAGCACCTTTACAACGGGTATATTCAGGGCCTGGTTTTCTATGGGAGATGTAGCCACTGCCATTTACCTGGCTGCCATATTGATGGTAATGGTATTTGTCATCCTTTACCTGGAAGGGCTTCAAAGAGGTAACAGGCGATTTGCCCTAAACAATTCATTGAGCAAACCATTATTGAGATACCGGCTTTCCCCAAAAAAAAAGTGGCTCCTGACTGGAATCTGCACAGGGGTATTTCTTATTTGTTTTTTCATTCCTCTTCTCCAAATATTGCAATGGGTCTACATGACGCATAAAAACATCATAGATGGGGAATTTTTATTGTTGATTTTTAGAAGCTTTATCCTTGCGGCAGGAGCTGGTCTTATTGTGGTTCTTCTTTCGGTTATTTTGTTATACAGCCTGAGGTTAAGCCCCTTTCAATGGATGCAAAACATTACTAAAATATCGACTTTAGGGTATGCCATTCCCGGTGCGGTCATCGCAGTCGGTATCATGATTCCCTTGTTGGGCATAGACCATTGGCTAATGGGATTCTTTTCTTCCCGTAATGTTGGCCTCCTTTTATCAGGAACTGTATTCGCCCTTGTATTTGCTTATGTCGTTCGATTCATGGCCGTAGGCTATCACCCCATAGAAGCCGGATTTCAAAAGATTGGGATTCATGTAAATGAGGCCAGTAGATTGTTGGGATTAGGTACCTGGAAAACCCTCATTAAAGTGGATATCCCCTTAATAAAAACAAGCATTTTAAGTGGCATATTGCTTGTTTTTGTAGATGTTTTAAAAGAATTACCCTTAACTTTGATCCTTCGCCCGTTTAACTACCAAACATTGGCCACCAAAGCTTTTGACATGGCCACCAATGAAATGATAGCTGAATCGGCAAATGCTTCACTGGTCATCATTTTGACAGGAATAATACCCATTATCCTGCTCAACCGACTGATCAGACGCAAAAATTTGTAAGGAAAAGAGGGTAATTTTGAATGACCATATTAGCACTTCACGGCATCGATAAAAAATATTCCAAGACCGATGATTTTGCCGTAAAAGATATTTCCTTTGAGGTTGAACAAGGTGAAATCATCTCTCTGGTAGGAGAAAGTGGTTCGGGGAAAACCACACTTTTGAGGTTGATTGCCGGCCTGGAGCACCCTGATGCCGGATCCATCTCTTTATCCGGAAATATCATCGTGAAAGGTAAAAAATCAGTACCTGCCAACATACGAAAAGTGGGTATGGTTTTTCAGGATTATGCCTTATTTCCACACCTCAATATTCTGGAAAATGTAAAATTCGGTTTAAAAGGAATCCACCAATACCCAGAAAAGGTGGCCAAAGAAACCTTAAAGATGGTGGGCTTGCAGGTCAATTTCAATAAATATCCCCACCAGCTATCGGGCGGGCAGCAGCAGCGGGTTGCCTTGGCAAGGGCTATCGCCCCAAACCCCTCTATTTTATTGATGGATGAACCCTTCAGCAACCTGGATACCTTGCTCAAAGATCAGGTAAGAGAAGAAATCAGACAAATCATCAAACAAACCGGAGTCACGGCCATCTTCGTCACCCATGATACCAAGGATGCCTTGTCCACTGCCGATAGGGTGGCCATCCTGCATAAAGGTTATTTACAACAAATGGATACCCCTAAGCAACTATATGAAAATCCAAAAAACCCCTATATAGCCAATTTTTTTGGAAGAAGAAATGAGATCCTGGCCACCCCTACCAGTGATGGTTTTTATTCCTCATTCGGATTTATACCGGATGAAAGATCGAAACAATATACGCATAAAGTAAAGATACTCTTCCGACCTGAGGAGGTAAAAATAAAGCAAAATCCAGCCCGGGCTCTGACGGGGAAAATAAAGCACTCCTCCTATTATGGTGACCATCAAATGCTAAAGCTCACCGATGAAGAAGGTAAGGTGATATTGTTACGAACCAGTCCCAATAGGGTTTTGGAACCCAATAGCAGGGTGTTTTTCTTTATTCAATCTTTTACCTTGCAGGAGGCGTTTTAGTCTATATTTTTGGTAAGGCCTGTTTTTTTGTGGTTTATTTTGGTAACTTCATTCTCCTAACACCAGATAACCTTTCAAACATGTCAAATTGTAAAATTAACATATCACTGTCGCCTTTCGCTTTCATTTTGATGTCCGGTATTTTGTTGACTGCTTGTGGAGGCGGTGCTTCAAGTACCGAAGATATAGGGGAGGCCAATACGGAAACTTTTTTTACCCCTGATCCCAAAGTTACAGAAGAAAAAAAAATAACCACACTGGCTATAGGGGAAAAAGCCCCTGATTTCAAGCTCCCCGGTGTGGATGGAAAATATTACTCCCTCAGCGATTTTGACGATAAAGCCGTGCTGGTGATCAATTTTACCTGCAATCATTGTCCTACCGCGCAAGCTTATGAAGACCGGTTCAACGATCTGGTGAGCACTTATAAGGATCAGGACGTTCAGTTTGTGGCCATATCTCCCAACTCTCCCATAGCGGTCCTTCCGGAAGAATTGGGTTATACAGACCTCAATGATGACTTTGAAAGCATGAAGTTAAGGGCAAAAAATAAAAATTATGATTTCCCCTACCTGTATGATGGGGATGAACACCATTACTCCACTGCATATGGGCCTACGGCCACGCCACATGTTTTTGTCTTTGACAAAAACAGAAACCTGACTTATCAGGGTAGAATTGATGCCTCTGAAAAACCTGGTACCGGGCAATCAGAAGATGTTATTTATGCCATAGAAAAAACCTTGCAGGGGGAGCAGTTAGCAGAGGAAAAATCCACCACTCCTGCCTTTGGCTGTTCCATAAAATGGGCCTGGAAAAACGAATACACCAAAAAGGTAAATGAGGAATGGAAAAACAAATCCGTCACTTTATCAAAAATTTCCCTGGAAGAATTGGAAAATATTCTTGATAATGATTCGGACCAATTGCGTCTGATTAATTTTTGGGCTACCTGGTGTGGTCCCTGCATCATCGAATATCCTGAATTTGTGGAAATTCAGCGCATGTATGGGAATAGAGACTTCGAATTCGTCTCCGTCAGCCTGGATGATCCCGAAGCGGAAGAAAAAGCATTAAAGTTTTTAAAGAAAAAATATTCCGCCACCACCAATTATTTAGTAGACACTGATGACAAGTATGCGGTCATTGACATCGTTCAGAATGATTGGGACGGAAGTCTTCCGCTTACCCTTCTGATAGAACCGGGAGGTGAAGTTCACCACAAAACAGCAGGGACCATCAATCCACTGGACTTAAGAAAAACAATTGTTGATCACCCTATGATCGGCAGGTATTATTAACTCAAGTTTCGCAGTACCCGTTTTATTTCCTTATTAACCCACGGGTTAAAACACGTGGCTAATAAAATTTGCCCCCCTGGGGTCCGTCAACAAACCGATAAGTACTATAGAATGGAAAATTTAAATTAACATTTAAACAAGCTGCAGGGGCATAAAATGCGCCAAGCTTGTTTAAATCAATGTGCGAAACTTAAGTTATTAATTATTCCCATAAGGAAAAATTAATCCTGATTTAGAAAGCCATTTTTTTAATTGAATCCGTCTTCGTCATCCTCTTCTCCCGGAGCGCCAATATCAAACATACTACTGAAAAGATCTTTGAACTGCATTCCAGTGTCCAGGAGCTTTTTACTTAACTGACTGTATTCCGCCAATCCGTGCAGCGCAAATTCCATATAAAATTCCTTTTCCCTTTCCGGAAGTTCTTTCACAAATTCAGTGGTGATTTTTTCCAAACCTGGAACACCATGCAGGGCGGATTTATAATCCTTATCGCTATGGGAGGCCAGGATATCCAGGGTATTGCCCTCCCCGAACCAGGAAAGAGGCAACACATAAGGATTGCCCTCTTTTTCCTTTTTCTTTTGTTCAGGAGAAGGGAAATATTGAACAAATAAACTTCTGATGGCTTTTCCGATAAGATTATAGGCCACCAGACCGGCACCCTCTTGCTCTCCCTCATATACCAGTTCAACTTTCCCTGTAATGGCTGGGATCACACCGATCAGGTCTACGATCCGTACGATGGTATTGGTTTCTTCATTGAGGTAGATTCTCCTTTCGGCTGCAGAAATCAGATTTTCAAAGGCCGATATGGTAAGCCTGGCAGAAACCCCACTTTTCTCATCCACGTATTCACTTTCTCTTGCCTCCACTGCAATCTGTTCGATCAAGTCCTTCATCAACTCAGGAACATGGATTTTATCCATTGGCCTTCCCTTGAGTTTGGCTTCCTGCGCTGTGATTTTCCGGCCTATCTCAATGTTTTTAGGATAATGGGTGATAATCTGACTTTCAATCCGGTCTTTCAGGGGGGTAACAATACTGCCTCTGTTGGTATAATCCTCGGGGTTGGCCGTAAAAATAAACTGAATATCCAAAGGAAGCCTCAACTTGAAGCCTCGGATTTGAATATCCCCTTCCTGTAGGATATTGAAAAGGGCTACCTGGATCCTGGCCTGGAGATCCGGCAGTTCATTGATCACAAATATGGAACGGTGGGACCTGGGTACCAGGCCAAAATGAATCACCCTTTCATCATTGTAGGAAAGTTTTAATGTGGCTGCCTTGATGGGGTCTACATCCCCTATCAAATCGGCAACCGAAACATCAGGCGTGGCCAATTTTTCTGTATACCTGTCTGCCCGAGACCACCAGGTTATGGGCGTATCATTACCCTTTTCCGCTATGAGTTCCTTTGCAAATGAGGAAATGGGATGCAAGGGATCATCATTAAGTTCAGAACCTTTCACCACAGGGATGTATTCATCCAGTAATAAAGTCATCATCCTTGCAATTCTGGTTTTTGCCTGACCCCTTAGCCCTAAAAGATTAATGTTATGCTTGGATAATATCGCCCTTTCAATATCGGGAATGACCGTATCTTCATAGCCCCAAATTCCTTCAAAAACGTTTTCCTTTTGCTTGATTTTCTTAATGAGGTTGGACCTCAATTCTTCTTTTATGGTTTTTCCGGTAAATCCAACAGCTTTCAGTTGGCCCAATGTTTTTATTTTCAATAATTCTTTGCTTGACATCTGTGTTTGGTCCATGCTTTAAAAACGTTTTGTTCTGTTCTTTCTGTAATCCTCGAAAATCAAATGGCCCAGACCTTTTAAGTTACTGTAATAAGCGTTGCCATTATTTACTTTGGTGAATTCTTTCACAAATTCCTTAAGGTAAGGATCGGAGGCAATCATAAAGGTAGTGATCGGAATTTTAATCCGGCGACACTGGGCGGCCAGCTTAAGTGTCTCCTTTAAAATTTTACTGTCAATGCCAAAACTGTTTTTATAGTATTTAATACCTACTTTCATACAGGTCGGCTTGCCATCGGTAATCATAAATATTTGTTTGTTCGGATTTTTTCTCCTCCTTAATAAATCCATGGCCAACTCCACCCCGGCAACCGTATTGGTATGATAGGGACCCACCTGCAGATAGGGGAGATCTTTAATTTCAATTTGCCAGGCATCATTTCCAAAAACGATCACATCCAAAGTGTCTTTAGGATAACGGGTCTTGATCAACTCCGCCAGAGCCATGGCTACTTTTTTTGCCGGGGTAATCCTGTCTTCTCCATATAAGATCATAGAATGGGATATATCTATCATCAAAACGGTGGAAGTTTGGGTCCGCATTTCACTTTCCACTACCTCCAGGTCGTCTTCTGTTAATAGATAGTCTCCTGAAAAACCATGATTGACCTGCGCATTTCTAAGTGAATCCGTAAGTGCTATTTGATCCATATTGTCGCCAAATTGGAAGGGGCGCCGATCTGAGCCCCTTTCCTCTCCTGGTCCCGTATGGGTGGTTTTATGTTGGCCTCCCTTGCCTTTCCTAAGTTTGCCAAAAATTTCTTCCAAAGCACTTTTCCGGATGGTTTGTTCGGCTTTCCCTGTGATCTTTAATTCTCCTTTACCCTTTTTTTCATCCAGGTAGCCATTGGATTTCAGGTCTTCAATAAAATCTCCTATCCCATAATTGGGATTGGTCATATTGTAGCGTTTATCCAAATTGGATAGCCAGCTTAAAGCCTCCGCAACGTCGCCCCCCGTCATGGTGGCCAATTGAAGGAATATATCCAACAATTGGTCAAACATGTTTTTCTCAGGGCTTTTTTGGGGAACAAACTTGGTAAATCTGAAACCTTTCATATGTTTATAATTGTCTTTTAGCGGTCATATGGAATCTCGCCACGATAATTATCCCTCCGTGTGACGTTCTCGTCATGCTCGATTTCATAACAACTTAACAAGATAAACCCTCTATGGGTTTGAACTTTAACAAAAAGCATTGGGATTTTTAAAGAAGGGTCCTTATTTCTTCTGATTGGAGGTTGCAATTCAGCCATTCGGACTCAAAAGTGGTGCCATATTTTTCATAAAATTTGATAGCGGGCTCATTCCAGTCCAGAACCTGCCACATCATACCGGTGCAATTTTCTTCCAGACATTTGGCAAGGACCCTTTCAAATAGTATTTTTCCGGCCCCCTTACCCCTTTCAGGTTCAGTGATGATATAATCCTCCAAATAAAGCCGTTTCCCTTTCCAGGTACTGTACCGATAATAAAAAATAGCCGTACCCACTACCTTTTGGCTTTCATCATTTTCTGCCACGAAAAACCCGAAAATAGGATTTTTGCCAAAGCCATCCTCCTCCATCATGGCAATGGTATTGTTGACTTCTTCAGGGGCTTTTTCATAAACGGCAAGTTCCTTAATTAAGGCAAATACGGCTGGCAAATCCTCTTTTTTTCCTGTCCTAACTGTATACATACTTTGAAATTAATAAATGGAATGGATTATACGGGTATTTTGGATCTGGGAATATCACGGAAATTTAAAAAAACTTTGTTTCTTTCAACCAAAAGCCCAACAATTTATATATTTGGTTCCTTTTACCTTAATTAACGCTAATGTTTTTATCCATAGATGCCGGTAATTCAAATGTGGTATTTGGTTTTTTCGATGATCAGCTCAAGGAATGGATCAAAATACTGCGGATTGATACTAAAAAAAGCTTTAATCTTCTAGCTCTTGAAAAGACCTTGGGTCTATTTTTTCTTGAAAATGAAATGTCCTCCCATGAGGTTCATCAAATAGGATTCAGTACGGTTGTACCGGAATTAGAGCGGACGATTTTTCAGTTGTGCCAGAATTTTTTTGACCAGGACCCTTATGTAATCAATGGCCGCAGTTATCAAAAGCTTTCCATCCATACCCAGAACCCCTACGAAATCGGTTCAGACCTGATGGCAAATATGGCCGCTGCTTACCAAAAATATCAGCAAGCCTGTATCATCGTGGATTTTGGTACGGCCCTTACCTTCAGTACCCTGGATAAAAGTGGAATTGTAATCAGTGTCAATATTGTACCGGGAATAAAGACTGCCCTCCATTCTCTTTTTTCAAATACGGCCAAACTTCCAAAGGTAAAAATGGAAATGCCCCCTTCTGTATTAGGGAAAAATACAGTGGAATCCATTCAAACGGGCATATTTTATGGTTATTCAGGCTTGGTAAAAGGAGTGTTACAGGCCATAAAAGAGGAAACAAAAACAGAATACAAAGTAATTGCAACCGGGGGAATGTCTACTTTATTGACCCATTTAAAGGACTCTTTTAACCTGATTGATGAAAAATTAACCCTTGAAGGGATCAAGTTGATCACCACCCTCAACACAGGCGTGAAATAGCACTAAATAAATCAATCTTAAATTTGATTTGAATTTCAATACATTTGATTTATTCTAAACTGATTATTTCTCAAATAAATTTAAACCTATGAATCCACAGCCCCAGCCATTCGATTATTATTTAGAGGTACTTAAAAACAAATATGCCCAATTTTCAGGTCGTGGAAGGCGAAGCGAATATTGGTATTTTGCCCTGTTTAACATCCTTATCAATATTGGAATCGCCATCATGGATGTATTTTTGGGAACGGCATTTTTAAACGTCATATACAGCCTTGCTTTGTTGATTCCAAGCCTTGCCGTAACTGTCAGGCGGCTTCACGACACGGGTAGATCCGGTTTATGGATATTGATTGGATTGATTCCTGTGGTGGGCGTTATTGTCCTGATCGTATTTTTAATAGAAGACAGCAAACCGGA
>JBBDSB010000696.1:0-14392 GCA_040905205.1 Cyclobacteriaceae bacterium | reverse complement strand
TACTTTATTTTTTACCATGGATTTCCAATCCAAAAAGATGTTTTTCCCCGAGGGCTGCAGGTATCCGCTCAAGGTGGCCCCGGCAAGGGAGGATATACCAAATCCATCCAGAATTATTTTTGACTCTTTAAGAAATTCTATGATAAAATCGCCATGTATTTTGGCCACTTTTTCCCTATCCGGGGCTGAGGTTAAAATATCAACTTCATATAATTCCTTATATTTTTCAACCACCGGCAAATTATAAGCAGCATAAGTATTTCTTGGAACCTCTGTCATGTTTTGGGGGGTATGACTGGATTTTGTACAAAAAAACACCTGATCAACACCATATGCCGCCAAGTCCTTCACCCTGCCCAACATATAATTTCTTACTTCCCGGTGGACATAACTTGGGAAAGCATTATAAATCACCGTATCCTTTTGAGCCTGTGGAGTAAATTCGGGATGTTTTATAAAAAATTGATCATAGCTGGATTCAAACAGATCGAAATGTACCCCTACTCTTATACCAGCCCGGTGGCCTTCCTCCACCAGGACCTTTAATGGGTCAAAATCCGGTCCAAATGCATCCAGCCTTTCCCTGTAAACCGTTCCATGATCGATTCTTGCATTGATTACGCCTTTATTATTGATCCTTAAATTAATTTGGTCGATATTTTTTTCCTTAGCCAAGCGCACAAAATCCTTTATTTCAGAAGGGCCCATGACATAAATATTGTAATCCCAGGTCAGGACAATAGGAAAGTTATCCTTGTTCTGCGAGTAGGATCCCCTCTCAGAATCGCCTGAACCGATGACATCAACCACCGGAAAAAATGGAATCATGAAAAATCCCATTAAGGAAATGAAAAACGATCTTAAATATCTATGGGTTTTCATGTAGATTTTATTTTTGTGAGTAGTAAGATTGTACCAAATTAGTTATTCTAAAGAAACTGAAATTTCCACCTTGTCCACTTCGGGGTATTGGTCACCGTTTTTTGAAATAAAGGTCAGCTGATATTGCAAATGCCTGTCATTTTCATCTACTTCAAATGCAAAACCTGTGTCAGTGCCAATATCCATCCATTGGGCTTTGGATAAACTTTCTAGGGTCTGAGCCTTCTTTATAGGTACCCCAATTTCTGATTGGCCTGGCAGGCTGGCATCGATACTTATCATTCCCTTTAAAGCCGGATGGTCCCAGGAGAATGTAGATGATTCATAATATTTCTCAAAGGAACGATCATATTGGGCTCCCACATCATCGCTGAATATAAATTCAGCACCTACGGAAGGTAAAAGTTGTTCATTAAAATCTGAAAAGTCATCATCTACCCGTTTAGTATCCTGGCAAAATCCATTTTTCAAGGACAAAACCAAAAATACGACCGAAAATGCCCCTAATTTTAAGCATAAATTAAACATAGTCGTGATTTTTAGAATAACGAAGTGTGAGCTTTCATTTCGATAAGAAATTATTAATTTGCTTGTTTTTATAAACCTTCCAATTGGAAGTACTATGTCCACCATTCACCAGCCTCAACTTGACTGATCCGCCGAGTGCATTAACCTCTGTTTTTAATCTTAATGAATGCTTTTTATAAGGCACTGCCTGATCCTCACGGCCATGAAAAATCAATATAGGGATGGTTGTCAATTTTTCCGGGAAATTTGCCGGATTGGTATTTTTAAATTCTTCTCTCGATTTCCAAATGAAATTGGCGGACTTTCTTCGAATATAAGCTTCTTCAAGATCGTAAACCGGAAATGTTCCGATAACCCGTTCAATTTTTTCGGGATAAGTCATAATCATCCTAAACATTTGAATTCCACCCGCCGAGGTTCCCCATAAAACCCATTTTTCGCCAACTGAATAATTGGATTGGATGTATTCATATACCGCCAGCAAATTTTTCAACCCTATGTCAGTACCCCAGGTATCATTACCATTGGAAAGGACGACAAAAAGGTATCCGTTTTTTAGCGCCAAATTTCTTTGGTGCACATAAAAAGGTACACTTTCTTCATGTCCGGGAAAATAATTCATTGCGTTCCTGCCGTTACCATGTATGGCCATTAAAACGGGATAGGGATCCGCATCAGATTTTGGATCTCTTTCAGGAAAAGAGAGATAAACTTTTCCATCACCTAACTCAACTAAAGTATCTTTCTGATGAGTCAATGAAAAAGAATTGGAATAAAACAGTAAAATGAATATTCCTGCTGTCCAAGTTATGGGATGGTTTGTTTTAAGGCTTTTTTGATTTGCAGGCATGTTTTTATGATTTCGAGTATTCAGTTCTTCACTTTTCTATTCATAAACCCTTACTTCTATAATACGCGCATGGTCAAGGCCATTGGTGGCTAAAACGTTAATTTTCAGTTGATCCGTTGGTTTTCCTTCCAATTTATGAATTCTGTGTCTTTGGTAATTGTCGTCCACTCCAAGCACTTCCTGACATTGGCCATTTTGGAATGCCTCAATACGGTATTGTTTTACAGTTTCAGGCTGGGGCATCCCCCAGTGCATTTTACGGGTATATTCATCCGCAAGGCTAAAGGTTAATACCCTGTGGCATCCTGTATCGAAGGTGAGTTGGATGCTTCGGATATTTTTTGGTTTCTCCCAACTCAGTTGAATCCAGGCTGGTAAACCAAGGTTAGGATCACTCATCCAACGATGAGTTCCGGGAAAGGCCATTTGAGTTTTTACGCCTCTCTTCCCATGGACACTTCTGTTTTGCCCGCTGACCACATTTAAGGCCGGACCTA
This sequence comes from Cyclobacteriaceae bacterium, assembly GCA_040905205.1. Classification (GTDB taxonomy): domain Bacteria; phylum Bacteroidota; class Bacteroidia; order Cytophagales; family Cyclobacteriaceae; genus Cyclobacterium. The sequence continues at coordinate 11,635 of JBBDSB010000696.1, read as the reverse complement.
TTTCCTGTTCACTGCTACATCGAATTATGGACACTTTAGCTAGATCTGTAGGGTCCTGATTAACAACCCCGGGAATAAAAGCATCATCTTTTAGTAGTTGCTGTTGGATTTGGTGGATTAACTTTTTATTGCTGAAAATTTCCGAAGGTAGTATGTTTTCTCTTAAAGCCACTGCCGCAGCGGTCCCCACTCCCTGCCCTACCACGGCACAGGTGGCCATCACCCGTGTAGAAGCAAATGCCACGTGGCTTGCGGAGATATTCCGGCCGGCAAACATCAGGTTGGAGATTTTTTTACTGATACAAGCCCTCAATGGGATTTGATACAATTGTGGTACTTCATGATGGATACAGGGTGGCTCCTCCACGGCATCTACACCACTTGGTGGATGTAAGTCCATGTGCCATCCCCCGAATGCGATGGCATCTTCAAAAGTGGTGGCACCTTGAATATCATTTTGGGAAAGGGTGTATTGTCCTACAAATCTCCTGCTTTCTCTTTTCCCCGGTAAAAACCCGCACCATTCCAGGGCCCAGTTTTCCGCTCCATGATTCCCTCCATTTTTTACATGGTCCCAAACCCCAAGTAATATGGCCAAAAGTTCATCCCTTATGAGTTCATTGTCTTTAATGGTGTCTAAGGTACCCCCCCATTCCAGCCACCAATATCCATATTCCAATCCCAAATCCATATCCATAGCAGGGGTTGCATGTGGACGCAAAGCCAGGTCTTCTTCCGTGACTTTTCTTGCCCAGGAAGGTGGTGAAAATGGCATGGGGCGGTCATGTTTTTTTGCCTGAAACATCAATGATGATCCCAATCTCAAATTATCCGCCTTTTCTTGTCCAAGATCTTCTCCAAAGGTGGCTTTGGACTCTCTCCCTTCATAAAATGGGGCACCTGAACAAGCCCCAATAGTACCATCTCCGGTGCAATCGATAAAAATCTTTGCTTCGATTTCAAATTCATCCTCTGTGGATGGTCTTCTGGCAAAAACCCTGGTAATGATGTCATCCTTCACTTCCACCCTATCAACCCGGGTATTAAGCATTAAAGTAAGGTTGGGTTCCTGTCTACATTTGTCATACCATAAGAGGTCAAAAACTGAAGGAGAACGCTGGGAGTTTTGAACACATGTATCGAGTCTTATTTCTTCAATAATACCGGATTCCCGTGCCTCTACGGATAGATATTCACCTCTTTTACCACTACAATCAGCCCCAACTATATGCATCCGGACTTCACTGGAAGCATTTCCCCCCAATACAGGACGGTCTTGGCAAAGGATGACCTTCACCCCGTTTCTTGCAGAAGCCAAAGCAGCGGGTAGTCCACCCGGGCCACCTCCTATCACCAATACATCACATTTTAGTTGTTTCATTTTTAATTTAAATAAACCCCACGTTCTTCAGGAAAATCGAAATCCTAAGGATTGAAATTCTTCTTTAATTTCGGTCAAACGCTTTCGGATTAAAGTCAAATCACTTGAATAGGTAATCAGCATGGCACCCATGTCCAATAATTTTTTGGCATGATCTGAGGAAAAGACCGGTGTTCCCCATAATTTTCCAGCATTTTTAGCCGAAACGGCTATTTTATTCAAAGCTTCCCAATACCTGGGATCTTTGAAATCACCCGGGAAGCCACCCTGTAAACTAAAATCTCCGGGTCCGAAGAATATCAGGTCCACCCCTTCCACCTCCGCAATTCCCTGCGCAGCATCCAAGCCCATTTGGTCTTCAATTTGAACTACCAAAAATGTTCCTTGATTGGCTGACACCAGGTATTCTTTCAAAGGGATGGTACCATAAAGGGCATCCGGCCCGGAAGCATCTAATCCTCTTCCCCCTTTAGGCGGAAATTTGACATGATGTACTGCCATTTTTGCTTCCTCAACAGTAGTGCAGCGGGGATACATGATGCCATTGGCTCCGGCTTCCAGCAACCTGGCCATTTGGATGTATTCCCCATTCCCCGGCCTAACCAGTAGATCAGAAGCACCCACCCTGGCAGCCCTCATCAAGCCATTCACCGTCTGGATGGAATGAGAATGGTGCTCCATGTCAATCCAAATGACATCAAACCCCAAAATACTGGTCAATTCAAAAACGGAAGGGTCCGTTAGATGAAGCGTGACTCCCAATACCGGATGACCTGATTTCCATTTTGATATACACTTGCTTCTATTCATGCTTTTTTCTTTATAATTTTATCAATAAAACTGAGGACGCACGCTACCGCCGTCCCTGTGAAAAATGAAAAGGGCAACACCCATAATACCGTAATGCCCAAAATTCCATAAAAAGAGATGCCAACTGCTACAATTATGGCTGCAATTCCCCCCAAAAATGTCCCCCTTTCTGAGGCGAAGGGTACAAACAAGGCCATAAAAAACAAAACAAATAGGGGAGCCACAAACAGGTGGGTCACTTTTATCACGATATCAAATAGGTTTCCCTGTACAGAGCCCACAAAAAAGCTCAATCCAATGACAATTAATCCAGTAAGGTAGGATAGCATTTTCACCTGTTGCAGGGATCCTTTAAAGGAAAGCGCTATTCTTCTTTTAAAAAACCGGTTAAAAATATCCTCTGAAATCACTGTTGAAACCGAATTTAAGCCCGAGGACAGACTTGACATGGCAGCCGCCAATAGGCCTGCAATCACCAATCCCGAAATTCCGATGGGTAAACCCAACAAAATAAATCTTGGAAAAAGGGTGTCCGATTGTTCACTAAAGGATTGTCCGTCTGCCAAAAAATGTTGGTTTCTGGAAAAAAAGGCAAACATGGCAAGCCCCAAGAGCCCCAAAAGACATTTGGCCAATAAATTGGTATACAAGGAAACTTTCAATGATTTTCTGGCTGATTGGATATCCTTGGTAGACAAATACCTTTGTATGGCTAACTGGTCGGAACCTGTGGTACAAATATACCAGGCAAATAACATAATGACTGCGTTTCCAATGGTTGTCCTTTCCTGGGTATCAAAACCCAATTGAATGGGTTTCCAATAAGCGGGCCATTCCGATGGGAGCCATGAACTAAACGATCCAAAATGAAGACTGACAATCAAAATACTCAATAGTGCGCCTCCCAGGAATACAATGGATTGAACCACATCCGTCACTACCACCGCTTTCAGACCGCCCATGGAAGTATAAATAATGGTAATGATCAACAACAAAGTACTGATGAAGGGGACATAGGAGGAATCCATGGGAACCACAGACAGGAAGGCCACGTCAACTGTAACATAGATTATGGTCGCCATCCAAAGAAATCTTAAGGACAGGAACATGAAGATAGCCAACATCCTGATGCTTAATCCCAATTTTAATTCTAATATTTCATAGGCACTGGTCACTTTCATCGCCATAATCCGGGGAATCAACCACCATCCGGCCACAAAATAAACAAAGGGAAAACCTAACATTCCCGCAAAAATAACCGGACCATATTTTATCATTTCTCCGGGATAAGACAAGTAGCTGACCGTACTTAGCAAAGTGGCAAAAAGAGATACTCCAATTGACACGGCATTCATATTCCGCCCGCCCAACAAATAGTCTTCCTTCGTCTTATTTTTTTTGGAATAAAAATACCCTATTCCCAACATCAATGTGCCATATAATGAAATTACGATCCAGTCAAACCAAGAAAGATGTGTTTCCACCCTACGGTCGATCCTCAACATGGCATAAGCTGCGGTTATTTTAAGATCAGTCAGATCATTATTCTTATTAAAATTCCCCTCAGGCTTTGATTCCAACATCTCCTCCAATATTTTCCTGTCGTTGTCATTTCCTTTTTCCGCCAAGGTATAGGCCAATTCTCTTTGGTGAATCAAATTGTCTGTATCCATCACCTGTAACAACTGATCCTTGACCTGCGCCAACCTGAGGACGGATATAGAATCAGAAGGTGCGGCAACCCAGGAAAGGGAGGTCAAATAAACCTGGAAATCAGAAATTGTTGTTTGATTTACAGCCATGTGAGTCAACTGATCCCAATCTGAAAGGCTGATATCCCGAATACTTCTCAAAGCATAGGCCGCCAATTTTCTGGCCCTTTCTGGTTGATTCTCCGCCTTTACAGTTTTCATCAAATCATCAATGCTTACATTTTTCCGGGATTCCGATGCATAGGCATGTGCCCATGTACTGAAAATAGACAGAATCTGATCCTGGGTATGAATTTCTTTACTTGGTGCTATTTCCAGTTTAGCGAGTGCTTCTGCAGCGTGAATCCTGTCCTGCGAAAGGCTGTCCTCATAAACCGCACTGATTTTATCAATCCAAAATTGTCTAAGATCTTCATTTCCGCCTGATTGAGCCAGCACCCTCCAAATCCCAATCCTATAAAAGGGTTCGTCTCCAAATTTTTCCTCTTCTGATTTGAAAACACTATCCACCCCCGCCCGATAATCCAACTTCAATAAATATTCAGCGGCATGAACTTTCACCCACTTCAGGTCGCTGAATAATACTGATTGGAGATGATCAATTGCATCTTGCCTTAATTCGGCAGCAACTTCCGTTTTGGAGTTTGTATTGTTACCGCAGGAAATAAAAGGTAAAATCAACACAATCAATCCATAAAGAAGGCTTTTCATATTTGGATGATTTTCGGAAAATTAATTGGAAAACTTAATTTTATAGTTATTGAAGCCTTTCAGATAAGACAAATGGGAGAGCATTGACCACATAAAGGCCTACTTTATCCATTCAGAAAACAAGAATTCTGCTCCAAAGACGAATATTTACCTTTTTAATCCTACAACCCTTTAAAATAAACAAAGGGAATACTGAAAATTCAACCTATTTTCCACAGCTAAATCAGGATATTCATAAATCAGCATGTGGAAAATAGGTGATATTATTTTCATCGGTTTTATTGAAAACCAGGATTCTGGGTAATAATTGGATTGGTTTGGATCACCCTGGAAGGAATGGGGTAAATATACCTTTCCCTGGCGACATTGCCATCCAATCCATACTCACTCAAAAAGGCTTTCATGACCGGTAGGCCCTGATCTGTTCTAACCAAATCATGCCACCTTTGATGTTCAAATGCAAATTCAAACCTTCTTTCATTCAACACCCAATTCCTGAAAGAAGCCTGGTCAGGAACTTCATTGGGTGTCTTGGGATCTAAACCAGCTCTTTCTCTCACATTATTTAAAATTTCAAATGCCTGGCCATCCGGCATGTAAGAAATCTCATTTAATGTCTCGGCGTACATCATCAGTACATCAGTGTATCGGATGATGGGCCAATTAATGTCCCAGTTGTTTAGGGGACCGGAATTCCCTGAAACGAATTTTCTGGAAAATGGGGTATTCTGCATGGTTCCATCATTTTGAAGCCATTCCATTTGTACGGTGTGGGCCAATCTTAAATCACCCTCCTCAAATCCATTGATAAAATCCTGAGAAACGATGGGACTCAGGGGAGATCCTCCGGAGGAAATCCCCAATTCAGGATCATTTCGATCAATATTATTGGGAGCCTGGATCCTGGGAATAGGATTTCCTTCACCCTGGGCATCAGAATTAAATTGAACCCAAAAAACAAATTGACGGCCATTATCATTGGCTATATCGAAAATAGCAGGATATTCCGTAAAGAATTCAAATTGCCCTGAATTAATCACTTCCTCAAATAATACCCTGGCCTCTTCCCATTCACCCGTTTCCAATGGATAGCCACTCCTGGTCAAATAAACCTTTCCCAATAAGGCTTTGGCAGCCAGAGAGGTGATCCTACCTACGTCCATTGATGGATACGTTTCCGGTAAGTTGGCAGCTGCTGCTTCCAAGTCTGAGATAATGGATTCGTATACTTCTTCTATTGAGTTTCGGTCATATTGGAGGGATTCGGAGATCGCCAAAGGTTGTGTTACGACGGGAACACCTCCAAAATACCTAACCAGATCAAAATAAAGCAGTGCCCTGATCACTTTGGTTTCAGCCTTCATCCGCTCTTTCACCTGATTACTTTCAAAATCCACGCCCTCAATCCGTTGGAGAAAAATATTGCAGCGGTAAATGGACTCATAAAGGTCCGACCAGGCAGGAAAAAGCTGGGTGTTTTCCGGAGATTCGTTAAAGTGAAAAATGGAATGAAAATTATACAGAAGTGATTGTTGGAAGGAATTATCCGAGCGTTGCTCTTTCATCAACATGGCATAAACACTGGTTTGGGTAGTTTGAAGACCATCATAAACTCCCATCAGTGCCTGATTCAATTCATGCTCGGTGTTATAAAATCCTTCCACACTCCTATCGGAAATGGGAGCCAAATTGAGAAAATCCTCTGAACAGGAAAAAAGAAAGGTCAGGGAAATGAACGCATATTTATAGATAAATTTCATTTTTCTAATTTTTTAAAATGTGACATTTAAACCCAAAACAAGCGATTTAGCCAACGGGTAAGTATTGGTAGCATCAATACCCGGCACCAGTAAGCTGTTATTCCTTACCCCTGTTTGAGGGGTACCAAAATAGTTGTCTTTGGTAAATACATTTTCCGCACTTAAATAGACTCTTAATCCGGCTATGGCACCGCCAAAATTATCCAAAAGGGTATTGGGAGCATTATAGCCAAGCGTAACATTTCTGATCCTCCAGAAACTTCCATCAAACATCCAAAACGTAGAGGGTGTGGTCAGGTTAGGCGTGACCGCAGCCCTGGGGGTTTTTCCATCCCCTGGATTTTCCGGTGAAACATACCTGTCTCTCCAATAACCCAAAACATTTCCCACATGCGACCTTCCGGCTCCACCCTGACTTTCATTGATTAATTCAAAGCCTGATTCCCCGTACACCATGGCGCTGAGATCAAAATTTTTGAACTGTATCGTTTGAGTCAATCCCCAGGTATAATCTGGCTGGTTTTTCCCTACAATGGCTTTGTCATCATCTGTGATGACGCGGTCCTCATTGGTATCCGTATACTTCAGGTCACCGACACTTTGGGTCCTTGACAGGGGACTGGAGTTCAGCTCTTCCTCACTTCTAAAAATCCCTTCCACTGGTATGAGAAAATAACTACCTATAGGAGATCCAATTTGGGTGATGGTAACAGAGGTACCTCTGGCAAACCCGGGGATGGGTGCTCCCTCCGGACCCAATTCCAATACCGTATTTTTATTAAAAGCCAAATTTCCATCTATTCTCCAAGAAAAATCCCTGGTACTGATGATTCTCGCTCCCAGTTCAAATTCCAATCCCTTATTTTCTACTTTCCCTATATTTTGTAAAGAGCTGCTAAAACCTGAAATCACCGGAATGGGTACATTTAATAATAAATCGCTGGTTATGCTTCGGTAGGCATCTACCCCCAGGGTAAATCTATTTTCAAGAAGCCCGATGTCCATACCAATATTTAAGGTATTGTTTTTTTCCCAGCTTAATTCCGGGTTGCTAAAGGAAGAGGGACTCAAACCTCCAACCAATCTTCCAGATCCATCCCCCAAAACATAATTCGTCTGTGAAAGAGATCCTATGTATCCATAATTGGGAATATTATAATTTCCTGTTGCTCCATAGCTGGCCCTCAATTTGAGATTATTGATGGCATTTACACTGTTCATAAAGTCCTCTTCGGAAATTCTCCAACCCACCGAAGCAGAGGGAAACCAACCCCACTTGTTGTTGCCCCCAAATCTGGAAGAACCATCCCTTCTGATACTTGCTGTAAACAAATAACGGTCGTTTAAACTGTAGGTAGCACGTGAAAAATAGGATAATAGACTGTGTTCACTTGCATTGGAACGCGCAGCAATTAATTCTGTTCCGGCATTTAGCGTTTTGACCAGATCATCGGGAAACCCCCTCACTTCGCTAAAAGTACTTTCGTTATAAAACTTCTGTGCGGAAAAACCAGCAATGGCGGTAAAAAAATGATTATCTGTACTGATGGAATAATTCAACAAGGTTTCGTTCAATAAATTCGTGTTCAAAAAGGTGGATGCTTGTGCAAAACTTCCATTATCCCTATTAACATTATTGGTCTTGTAAAAATTGGTGTTGCCGTTTGAATAATCAGCTGAGGTGGCATTCCTTAAACTTAGTCTATCGGTGACTTCGAGCTCTGCATAAAAGCTGCCAATTGTCCTGAATCTTTTGGTTTGATCATCCGTCTCTTCCAGCCAGGCCAAGGGATTAACAAGAATATCCGTTCGGGTATAAGGCTCCCCTCCTGTCTCCACCGTGCCCAAATGAGGTTCTACAATAGGGGCCAAAAATTTTGCCCGGGATACGGGTCCTCCCACGTTTTCAGCATCTGCTTCATTTTGAATGGAAAAACTTGGGCTTATATTGAGGCCCACTTTTACCCTGTCGTGGATTTTGGTTTCAACATTGGCTTTAAATGAATACCGGTTATAATCTGTATGTTTTATAACGCCTTCTTGCTGGAAAACATCGGCATAAATATTATAAGTGGTGTTTTCGGTTCCCCCGGAGATGGATAATTGCGAATTATGAATAGGAGCCGTTTGTGAAATCAAAGCCTGCCAATCCGTATCCGGGAAATTTTCAGGATTGGATATCCATTCCGGATTAATTCTGGCTCCTCCCGGCCTTTCATCAAGGGGGATGTTAGGATCACCCCCGTTCAATAAATAGGTATTGGTCCTTTCCTCCACGGCAAAGTCTATCCACTCATCCCTGTTTAATACATCATAAGTTTCGGCCACCTGCTGGAATCCGTATCTCGTTTTAACGGATACCACAGGAGCTCCCACAGTCCCTTTTTTTGTAGTAATGATTACCACACCATTGGCGCCTCTTGATCCATAAATAGCCGAAGCGGCTGCATCCTTTAAAACCTCAATACTTTCTATATTACCCACGGCAATATTATCCAAATCACCGGATATAGGAACGCCATCTACCACGTATAAAGGTTCTGATCCTGCTGTAATGGAACCAGTCCCTCTCACCTTTATACTTAAAGGTCTTCCGGGTTGGCCCGAAACTTCCTGAACCCTCACCCCGGCCAATGCCCCTATAAGCGCTTGGTCTACCCTGGTGATGGTACCGGTCCGGTCCTCCAATTTTTCCCCGGAAAGTTTGGATACTGCTGTGGTCAAATCCCTGCTTTTTTGCGTACCATAACCCACCACAACTACTTCTTCCAGCGAGCTTCTATCCTCTACCATTTCAACGTTTAAAACATTGGAATTTCCGACTTGTCTTTTTTGACTTTCAAAACCAACAAAGGAAAAAACCAACACCTCTCCCTGTTCCACATCAAGGGCATAATTTCCATCAACATCCGTAACCGTACCCGTATTGGTGCCCTCTATAATAATCGTTACGCCGGGTAGGGGTTCACCACTTTGATCAGTGACGTTTCCAGTGATGTTGATCGGGATTTTTTGAATGGTAACATTATGGTTTTCAAGGTTCTTTTTAGATTGATGAACGTGAATGTTTTGATTGATTTGCTTGAAAACCAGACCAGTTTGAAGTGAAATATCCACTAAATAATCATATATACTTTGGTGTTTGCCCGGAACAGAAATTTCTGGTATCCCATTTATTTCCTTTCTGAGGTACAAAAAATTATAATCCGTGGCTTTTTCTATGGAATGAAAAGCCTGCCTTACTGTAATCCCTTCCATCGGGATACTTACCATCACCTCATCAATGCTTTTGACTTGGGCGTTACCAGTCCAGGCGAAAAGTAAGCTCATGGAACAACATTGAATCAGAAATGCATAGGTAAATAATTTGGTCATGTGCAGGACATGGTATAGTACATTATTTTTCATGCTTTTATGCGGTTTGTTTTGACTGTTGTGACAAATGGTAAATAAACTACCATCAGGTATTCAATTGCAATTGTATTACCGATGGACCTGTAAAACCGGAGGTGTTGGAGCACCTTCGGTTTTTTTATGCTGATTTTTATATCATAGAATTATGGGTTTAATTGTAGAATTTTATGTTTACTTTTTTATCCCTGAACTCATAATCCAGTTTTGCGGTATGTTTTAATCCTTCCATAACATTTTCTAAAGATTCATTATAAAATTTACCAGATAAATACAATCCCTGCCGAGGTTTATTCTGGAAAATTATAGAAACCCCGTACCAATTTTCCAAAGTACTGATAATTTCGGATAATTCTGTATTGTCAAATACGATTGTTTTTTTGGTCCACCCCAGGATTTTATCTTTATCAAATTTTACCTTTGAAAAACCCTCATCACTGATTTTTATTTTGCCTGTATCTTCCAAAAGAACGGGTTCATGTACCTTTTGATGATTTTTCACTTCAACTTTACCGGACAGCAAAGCAATCGTTTGGTATTCTCCCTGATATGCTTTGATATTAAATGAAGTTCCCAGGGCAGTGGTAGAAATCCCTCCTGAATGTGCTATAAATGGTCTGTTGGTATCTTTGGCTACCTCAAAAAAAGCCTCACCTTTCAGGTAAACTTCTCTTAGCGGTCCCGAAAAATCCTCTTCGTATTTTAATTTGCTTCCTGAATTAAGCAAAACTTTGGTTCCATCTTTAAGTGAAATTCTTGATTTTACCCCAAGTGGTGTATGGTGTTCCTTGAATATAATAGCGGAGGTTTGTTCAGTGGGCAATTCTTCTTCCTCCCAAATAACAATGCTGATTCCCAAAGAAAATACTAATAATAAAATAGCTGCTATCCTGAAGAATACAAGCCTGGTTGTATTCTTCATAGAATTGGCTTTTTTGGTGGGAATAGAATTTGGAACAGAATGGATCGGGATGATTTTTTGCTCCCTGCCAAAAATTTTGGGGTCTTTGGTTTGCTCCTCAATGTTATCCCACATTTCTTTGAATTCCAATTTCTGCAAAGGGTAATTATTGGCAAAAAGATCCAATAATATTTCTTTCGCCATTTCCACCTCCTGAATTTCACCCGGATGTTGAATAAGAAATTGTTCCCAAATCCTGTTTGTTTCAGGATTGGGAGAAAATACCCATTTCCTGAATTCGGGATTCAGTAAAAAATCTTTTACCGTGTTTTTATGATTACCCATGGAGTTATTGGCTTTCATAGACCTGAGTCAGCATATTCTATTATCTATCCTTATAATTTAAAAAAAATAAAAAAAATTAGTGTCAAAAATCACTCTATTCTGATAGTTTAAATAATTAATATCCTGATTCGACCTCATTTCAGAAAAAACTGTCATTCCCAGACCTAATATATTTAAAACGCAGAAATCGGGATGACGATGTGTTTTTTGCAATATATGGAAATATAAACATCTCACTATTTATTAGATAATTGTTAGTTAAAGGTGATTTTTAGTATTATAAGCTTATTTTTATTGTACTTTTGGCTCTTAAGAAACAGTTTTAAAATATCTTGCCTTGCCCAAACCAAACCCGAAGCCTGAAGGGCTTAAAGATCAATAACCCCGGGTCCAACTCGGGGGCCATAACCGAAACGTCCCCACAACCCCGGAAGTGGGTTGAACATAACTGTCCGAAAGCTTAATAAATCGACATCAATGTCGGCCACCTGTTCGGATAGATAGAACATGATGCGATGGACCAGGCGGAAGGTGATAACTAACCAAACCCGTACAGTTCAACCCCTAGCGGGGTTGGGGATTTCATGAGTCAGGTCCTAATCCG
>JBBDSB010000695.1:0-67930 GCA_040905205.1 Cyclobacteriaceae bacterium | reverse complement strand
ATAACAAAATCAATCGGGTCTTACATTTTGTAAATTTGTTTTTCATGATTTTTGGGTTTAATTATGATTGAAGTCTGCATTTTCGGATATTCCTTTCGCCTTTGATTTTATGATGGAATCATCCGGTATTTTATCAATTGGGGTATAGGAGGAAGTGTTGGTTCCTTTATATGGTTTATTTGTGATCAAATTATAGGCGGAGATCATCGACCATCGGGCCGAATCACTTCTGTTGCTGTCGGAACGATGTAATAAATTGCTGTGAAAAAACAAAGTGTCTCCAGGATTCATTTCCATATAAACAAGGTCCATGCGTTGTTTAGCGGCATTAACCCTCTCAAGATCAGCACCAACCTGTTCTCCGCTAAAAGAATGTTCAATTCTTCCCATTTTATGAGATCCTTTAATCACCTGAAGACAGCCATTCTCTTTTGTGGATGGGGTCAAAGCGGTCAAAACGCTTAACATGTAGGGGAATAAAAATCCATCCCGGTACCAATATCCATAATCCTGGTGCCATTCCCAAGCTCCTCCCACTTTGGGTTCTTTCTGCATCAGTTTAGAATGAAAGTGGGCTGGTTTACCACCCAACAGCAGCTCAACTCCTGAAACGATCCTATCCGAACGGGCAACCTGACTGTATAAGTTGTCATCCAGAGAGTACCATAAGGTAAGTTTGGTTCTCAGTCCCTCAGCATCTCCCCGGCCATACATGTTTTTATTTAAAACCGGGTCGCCTTTGGCTAATCCATACAAAAGGTCTATTTCTTTTTCATGGAAAAATGAGGGAACGATTAAAAATCCATCTTTTTCAAATTTTTGTTTGTCTTTTGGGTTTAAATGCTTGAATTTCATAAATCTACCTTTTTATGTTTGTTGAAATTGATTAGCTTAAGACGGGGAATTCCTAATTTTAACAGTATCCATGCCACCAGGTAGGCAAAGCTTGAAATAAGGAATATCAAAAAATAGCTACCTGTTTTTTCTAATATAAATCCAATGGTAGTGGCAAATACCATCCCTCCGCTCACTGCGGATAAAACGGAGATTCCGGTAACAGTACCAATTGTATTGTCAGGAAAGACATCGGAGATGATGGCGTAAACGTTGGCCATCCATCCTGTATGTGCAGCAGCAGCCAGACTTATTAAGGCGACAGCCATCCAAAAACTTTCCGTCTGGGAGGCAAATACAATGGGCAATACACATAAAGCGCAAATCAACATGGTTCTTTTTCTGGCATAGTCCAGTCCTCTATTTTTTTTGACAAAATAAGAGGATAACCAACCCCCGGCAACACTTCCCACATCTGCTATTACATAAATAATAATCATGGGTAAACCAATGTCAACAAGGGTGATTCCGTGTTTTTCATTTAGGAATTTGGGAAGCCAAAAAAGTAAAAACCACCAGGTTGGATCAGAAATAAAACGAACTAAACAGATTATTACCGTTTCCCTTTTTAATAAAACTTTATTCCATGGGATTTTTTGAACCGGATCATTTTTTTTCTGGGATTGGATGTGTTTTAGTTCATCCGAAGATAATTTTGGGTGATTTTTAGGTTTTTGATAGATCATAAGCCAAAATCCTACCCAAACAAATCCCAGTGCCCCCACGCCTAAAAATGCCCATTCCCAGCTAAATTGTATTGCAATCCATGGAACCATAAACGCAGCTGCAATGATGCCAACATTTGAACCAGCATTAAATATCCCGGCAACAAGTGCTCTTTCTTTAGCGGGGAACCATTCCGATACCGTTTTTAGAGCAGCAGGAAAATTGGCAGATTCGCCTAAACCTAAAGCAAAACGCGAAATTGAAAAAGACAATACACTACCTGCAAATGCATGTGCCATACCAGCCAGACTCCAAATCGAAACCGCTAAAGCGTAAAGGACTTTTACCCCTTTGTGGTCCAGGAGTTTTCCAACCAGCACCACACCTATTCCATACGCTGCCTGAAATGCGGTAACAATATAACCATAGTCAATTTCACTCCAACCAAATTGAATTTGTAAATTAGGAGCCAAGAGGCTCAAAACATGCCTGTCCATGTAATTTAAGGTAGTTGCAAAAAAAAGCAAAGCACAGATTCGCCATCTGTAGCCCCCTTTCATAATATTGATTTTCCCGGAAACCGATGAATCGGTACCCGGTGGAATTTTGGGTACCTCCATGTCTTCGTTATCCCGTTTCATATTATGGGGCAGATTTATTGATTCCTGATTTTTTCTGGTATTCCTTCCATGTTGTCATGGATTTGGTCAAATGTATGGGTTTCTCTTCCTTAATATTGTAACATTGTAGGCCAACTGGCCCATCAAATCCTCTATCCAAGAATGCCTTTAAATAAGAAAAGGTGTTATAATCCCCTTCCCCCAATGGTTGAATCAGATGTTTCCATAAATTTCCGCTTTCAATTATCTCATCGGTTGGGGCATCCGCACCGTTTAAACTAATGGCAAAAACATAAGGCATGGATTTTTCCAGGAGGGGAAGGAAGAGTTCGCTTGATTGGACCCCTGCATCGGCAAGAAAATGGCATAAATTAAAGGTGATCCCTAAATTTTTTCTATTGGCTTTCTTTACTACCCTGACCGCATCTTGCACATTGTGAACCCAAAAATTGACGTGGGGATAGATCATCACTTTCACATCGTATTTATTGGCCATATCGGCGATCCTTTGGAGGATGGGAAGGGCTATATTATCGTTTTCTGATGAGGATGGCTCATATTTTTTGCTTGTAATATAAAACCAGGGCATGGTACCCTTGCCTTCAATCATTTTAAAAACCTCTTCTAACCTTGGATCAAAAGGGTTCTTATCGTCGTCCAGATTAATGTTGATATAAATGGTATAAAGTTGCAGGTTTTGGTTCTCAAGTGCTTTAATGGTTTTTTCCAGACCGTCTATTCCTTTTTTCTCCATGCCATCGAATCCAATTTGATTTAATAATTTGGCTTGTTTTTCAGGGGTGTCAAAATTCTCATCTTCTACCCCATTGTTGAAAACAAAAAATGGTAGCTTGTTCGATTCCTGGCTATGGATTTTCCCCGATATTATTAAATTTAATAGGATAATCAAAACAATGACTTTTCGATAAATATTTTCCATAAGTGTTCAATTAATTCGGTTTATCATTTAATACAGTTCATTCATTTATATTTTTTCCCGGAAGCTGATTGGTTTACTTGATCCCAAATCAGAATGTGCCCCTTTTATGGCCTATATCTACTTAGGGCATTTTATTAAATTTCCATTTGAAGAAAATTCAACCATTCAAATGGTTGAACTAAAGAATGCAGAAAGGATTTCTTTCGGACTTAAATTGAATAGCACTTCTAATAACAGGAAAAAATTAAAGTTAAAATATTCTAAAATTTGCATATAATGCTGTATTATTTGCAAATAATAGTAAAAAAAGGAAAATCCAGGCAAAATCCAGATCATTTTTCAACATTTTATTATATTGAAGCCAATAAGATTCAACTGAACCTAACCTAATTTAACCATAAGGATTCAATTATATGAAACCGATTTACCTAAAAGTAGCCAACTCCCCGGAAAATTCATTTGACATTCGATATGAAATTGATTCTTACTTTAAAAATCCTCTCCATTTTCATCCGGAATTGGAACTGACTTTAATACTAGAAAGTACCGGCACCCAATTTATGGGAAATAGCATCGGCAGGTTTGAAAAAAATGATCTTACCTTAGCAGGTCCCAACCTTCCCCATTTCTGGCGAAATGACCCCATCTATTATAAGAATCACAAAGGGCTAAAAGCAGAAGCCATTATCATTCGTTTTAAAGAAAATTTTTTAACAAAACCATTTTTTCAACTTCCGGAGTTGAATCATATTAATATGATTTTTCAAAAATCAAAAAGAGGTTTGAAAATTTACGGTGACACCAAAATGAGGATAGCCAATAAAATGTGTCAAATGCTACACCTCAATGGGGCTGAAAGAATCATTTCTTTACTCGATATCCTAAATGTAATTTCCTTATCCAAGGAGTTAAATTTTTTATGTGAAATGGGTATGGAACATAAATATGATATTACGGACTCCATTAGAATTAACAACGTATTCAATTACGTCATGGATAATTTCATGCATGAAATTCATTTGGATGAAATTTCGGAAATAGCCAATATGAACAGGACTGCTTTTTGCAGATATTTTAAAGCAAAAACCGGAAAAACCTTATTTGGATTTGTTCAGGAAATAAGGATTGGATATGCCTGTAATCTCTTAATTGATAATAAGCTTACTGTCTCGCAGGTTTGCTATGAATGTGGTTTTAACAATGAGTCACATTTTATCAAACAATTCAAACTTTTCAAAAAACTGACTCCCTTTAAATATCAGAAACAATTTTTAATCAAGTCGATGTGAGCCATATGAATGAAGGGGAGAAGAAAAAAGGAAAATTCGGTTTCACAAGTCCTTGGTGCGAAACCTCATGAAGGAAAGGGCTGCGGGCAAAAGAGCCCAGATGATCAGCACAAACAGGCTTAACGACAAACCCCACCATTCACTGAAAAACTGCCTGAATAGGGCACCACTGTAGCCCATCAGGGCGGCGGCCTCCGTTTGCATCAGCACTAATATTCTACCCAGGTCAACAGGATTGAGAAAGGTGATGAAAAGCACCACCTTTTCTATGGGATAATCACTGTAGTTGTACATCATCAAAAGCACCAAACCATCAAAAATCAGCACAAAATATACCCAAAATAATAAAGCAATTCCCATCCCTCTGGCCTTGTCCCTTACCCATACCCCTACAAAAATAGCTAATCCAAGAAACACCCAGGATAGGAGCAGGGCAACCCCGACGACCATGATGGATACCATGGCAGGATGCATGAACCATAAAGGCAATCCCAATCCCATTACTATGGCCAGTCCAAAAGAAATACCTAACCCTGAATAAATGCTCGCTAAAATTGTGCTGCGCTTTAAAGGTTGGGCCATAAGAAGAACAATGAATTCATACATGTTGTAATAATAAATGGTGGAAAAAATAACCGTAATCATGGGTACCACAAGCAAGGTCAGATTCAAAACACCCAAAATCGCCTTGTCTCCCTGTCCTTCCAACAGAAAAAACCCCAGGGTAGCCAACAGCAGGAAGAGGGTATAAAGCAGTAAGATCCAATTTCGAAACAGGTCTGTAATAATGAATTTTGTGATCTTAAGCATGGGTGTTTTCCTTTTTTAATATTTGGGCAATGATCCGGTTCAGCCGGTTTTCTGACGTCTCCATTTTTAATTGTTCCAAAGGCTTGAAGAATTTTACTTCCCCGTCCATCAAATAGGTGACGTGGCTGGTGATTTCATCCAGATCATTTAATATATGTGAACTGATCAAGATCAGTTGGTCATTTAACGATGCCTTTTGTAACTTTTCTTTAAGGATTTCATTGGAAATCGGGTCCAGACCCGCAGTGGGTTCATCCAAAATCATCACTTTTGGATCAAAAAGGAAAGCCAAAGCCGCACTTACTTTTTGCTTCATTCCCCCGGACAGCACTTCCAATCTCCTATTTCCCATTTTTTCAATTTCGAAAGCATGGTAGAGGTGAAGGTCATAATCCCCCTTGTTTACATCTTTCCTAAGGCCCTTCATCATTTTGAACAGTTGATGGACAGTCATATTTGCCGGAAAACGGCTCATTTGGGGCATATAACCTATCTGCTGCCGGTATTTGCTCTGTCCTTTAATGGGCGCACCATCAAAAGCAACAAAGCCCTGATTTGGTAAAACCATTCCCAATATGATCTTTATCAACGTGGATTTACCTGATCCATTGGGACCGATAAGGGCGATCGCCTGATTTTTTTTAAACTCTAAACAAATGTCATTGAGGACGCGATTTCGGCCAAATGATTTGAAAACATGGTTGATTTTAATCATAGGTGATGGGCTTAATTCGGGGTTGCTCATCCGTAAGCTGTGCCGGGATGATTTCCGGAAACATGCGTTCCGCCATGTCCAGGGCATTGACCAGGAAACTGTGCAGGAGCATATTGGCAGCCGGTATTTTGTCCGTGATCAGGGCAAACAGGTTGACCGGGCGATGAGGAAAATCACCTATACCATCCTTATCCAGGTCATGGCCTTTATATTGCGCCCAATAGTTGCCTTCGAAATGATTCAGATTGGACCTGGAATTGGTCAGAACCTCAAAAGTGTTTCCGATAAAGTTATTGGCCAATATTTCATTGTCTATACAGTTTCCTTTGATATCCAGGGCTTTTCCATTGGAGATGAAATTGTTTTTTTCAATTTTGATTCTATTTGCTCCCTCAGCGTAAACTCCAACCGTATTTCTGGAAAAAGTATTATGGGTCATCCAACCATCACTGATTTCTTTAAGTAAAATACCATAAGAAGATCCTCCCCAATTCTCACTAAAGTTATTATTTATCATCTTGATATTTTTGCTGAACATCACAGCCACTCCTGCTCCATTTCTTTGGAATGTATTGTCTTCATAGGTGTCATAATTGGAAAACATGAAATGAAGCCCATAACGCATATTATCCTGGCTGGTATTGCCTCGGATCAGGCTTTGATCTACAAACTCAAAATAAATACCATCCCGGTGAAGACTAAGGTGATTGTTCAATACCTCCATTTGGCTTCCTTTCCAGATATGAATCGCATTGCCAGCATTCATCTCATCGTAAGCCTTTCCTCTGATCGTATTGTTTTGCACCTTACAGCGGGAGGAATTTTGTAAATAAATCCCAAAAAAGGTGTTGGTGAGGATGTTGTTATTGATGATTACCTCCTCTGCTTCTACGATCCTGATGGCTGCCCTGTCTTTTAAATGGCTTACACCGATATTTTTCAGTGTCAGCCCCTGAATCAACACATTATTGGCGTGGACTACAAATATTTCATCACCCAACTGGCTATCTATTACCGGGTTATTGATACCGATAATGCACAATGAAATATTGATTTCTATAAGATTTTCCAGATAGGTGCCCTCATGGATGAAAATGGTATCCTTTTCATTGGCCAAATTGACAGCCATTTTGATGGCGTTTAGTGAGGTCCCTTTTTTTACATGAAGTGAGTCCGCCTTAAGGTCTGGTGAAAAGGTTAAAATTAAAAAAAACAAATAATGGATGGTAAATATTGTTTTCATCATTCCGAAAAATTAGAGGGTTTGAATTCAGAAAGGTGATTGCTAAGTGCTTTCCAGTTCATGGATTGATTTCCCTTGGAAGGATTGTCCCGAAACCCTGCCAGATGGGCTCCCATGGGGCTAGGGTATTCCTCAGAAATAACAAAATTAAGGCCCTCTACGACAATTAATTTGCCAGGATCATCATAAGCGATTCCTAAAATATGGGCGAATTCTTCATCTTTTAATTCATCCATAAAAGGTAAGAGGCATTCCATGGCATCGAATTTATATACCTTGCCTTTGGAAGTGACCAGTTCTCCTCCAAATCTGGGGTCTGATATTTTCATTTTGCAATACGTGCAATGGTCTTCCCCAAATGCAATGGGTTCGGGATGGGCGCCACATCCCATTAACCAAAATGGAATAAGTAGAAGGAGTGTAAGTAGGGTGTCCTTTGCGCTTTTAGTGGTATGGATCATTTGTCCAGGATTTGATGCTGTTTATTTATTTTCCTGATTTACTTTTTATAAATGACAATCCCCCAAATACTGTTGCCAGTCCAAGGAACAAGCCACCCCAATGGGGATAAGATTGTACTTTAAAGTTAAGCAGGTCTTTTTTCCCCAATAATGGGGGCATATAAGTCATTCCTTCCACTTTGATGGGTGCTTTCGGATCAAGGTTATGTCCATAATCATAGAGCCAAAGGTAAAAGTCATAGATGCCCAGGATACCCAGCAAAATCAAAAGAACCGTCCATGTTAAAAATCCAACACTTTTATTAAGCCAGGCAAAGACCAATCCCAAGCCCACCATGAAATAATTAATCATGGGAAAGTATTTCAATTCAGGGATGGAATCGGGATGAATGGCCTGCATGCCTATATAGTGGTTCAGGATATTGATATTTTGGATAATGTTTTTATCAGTTCCGGAAACTTTATTGATCCAAATATGCAGTTGCAATCCTCCGGGGAATTGTGCGGCATCTAACCGGATCTGCCATAAGGGAAAAAAGAATAATGCAGCCAGACATAAAACAGCCAGAAGCATTAGGATTTTAGGGGAAGGTAATTTTTTCATATCAACCATTTTAATCTTCCTTAAAGGAGGGAGAGGGAATAACTGCTGCCACTCTTTAGGAGTAGCAGCAGTTTAAAATTTATTTTGCCGCATTGGCTTTCGCTTCCTCATAAAAGGAATTGGCCGCTTCCCGGTTGTCACTCAATTCTTCATTGAGCCCCCATTTGAGAGGCACATCGGAGCCTTGGGCTGATACCCGTGCATATCCGGACATCTCTTGGTGCAGGGCAGAGCAGAAATCGGTACAATAGAAGGCAAAAACGCCAACCTTTTTGGGCTCCCAAAGTAAAGTCCTTGTTTGACCGGGCATTACCAGAAGCTCAGCATTCGTGGCGCCCTGCATGGCAAATCCATGTGGCACATCCCAATCCTGTTCTAAATTGGTAAGGTGGAAAAATACCTTGTCCCCTACTTTTATCCCTTCAATGTTATCCGGTGCCAGATGACTTCTCATGGCGGTCATGTAAACATGTACTTCATTTCCGTCGCGCTCCACTCTTGAATTCCCTTCGCCCAGTGTAGCGTAGGGGTGGGTGTTTTCCTCGATGGGATAGAATTTCCTGGAATTGGGCATAAGCTTTTCCGCCTCGATGGCTTGAGCGTAGTGGGGCTCCGCCTTTGTGGGGAAATCCAAAATAAGTTTCATCTTCTCTCCGCTGATATCAAAAAGTTGGGCAGAGTGCATCATTTCCGGACCGGTAGGCAAGAACCTGTCTTTGGTGATTTTATTCATGGCCACCAGGTATTTACCATTGGGTTTTCTGGTTTCTCCACCGGGAATCACCAAATGTCCCGGGGAGTAAAAGGTGGGTTGCCTGTCCAGGATTTCTTTGGATTCCACATCCCATTTTACCACTTCAGATGAAATGAAAAACGTGGTGTAAGCATTTCCCCTGCCATCAAACTCGGTATGTAGTGGCCCCAATCCCGGTTTTTGGACTATTCCATGCAGGCCGGCCTCATAATTGATGATGGGGATGCCATCAAATTCACCATCGAAGTTTTCCTCTTCGATGGCTTGCATGATCTGGCTGAAGGAATAGACGGACATGTCCGCAGATAATTTTCCATTGCCTACAATATATTCCCCGGAAGGATCGATGTCACAGCCATGGGGAGACTTAGGCACAGGAATAAAATAGACCATGTCAGGGCATTCCTTCGGGTCCAGGATTTTTGTGCTGGTTCTTTCCTCCGAATTGACGATCCCGGATCCTTCGTCCATTAAATTGTGAAAATAAGAAGTTTCCCTTTCCGTAAACCTGCCTTCTGCCAAATATTCCTCTGCTTTTTTCCAGTTCACGATCGCCATCAGGTCTTTGTCCATCTGTGAGGCATTTACTTCCAGAAGTGTATGGGCCTGCTCGGAATTATAGGTCGTCAAAAAACTCCATCCATGGGATACGGCTTTGCCATTTCTGGCCAGGTCATAATTGAATCCCGGCATTTCAATTTGAAAGGCCAATTCCATGTGCCCATGTTCCTGATCCAAAGAAACATAATTGATAAGGCCTTTGAAATTTTCCTTATAGGTATCAATTGGGACGTCTTTTTGAGGAATAGGTACACTGAACCTTGTTCCGGACACCAGGTATTCAGAGTTTTCGGTAATAAAGGGGGAACAATGCAGCCCGGCCACATCAGGGATTTCCAGAATTTCCACGGTTTCAAAAGTAGTGAGGTCTATTCGGGCAATCCTCGGGGTATTGTTTCCATTGACAAACAACCATCTTCCGTCAAATTCTCCGTTTTGTTGGGAAAGTTCGATATGGTGGGAATCATCCCAAGGAACAAACCCATAAGAGGTGTTAAATATGTTTTTGGTTTCCTCACTGTATCCATAACCATTTTCAGGGTATTGGGAGAAAACAGGGATCTCTTTAAAAAGCCTTCCAGAAGGCAAGCCATAGACGGTTATCTGTCCACTGTAACCACCGGATAAAAAGGCATAGAATTCATCGTATTCACCTGGTGGAACATAAGCCTGTTGGGCGGCATCTCCATGAATGATTTGGTTGGAATCCCTATTGTTACAGGATACCATGATGAGCAGGGAAAATACCAAAATGGGGAGTAATGCATTATTGTGAAGTGTCATAGTTATTTGAGTTTAAAGGGGTGGTTATGAAGTTGCCTGGTCCTTGGTGCCTGTTTTTTCCATATCATTATTACGGAAAAACTCCAGAATACTCCTGGCATCACCGACGGAAACATTTTGATTGGGCATCCTGGTGAGGCATTCTTCCAGCATGGCCCTTGCATTAGGATCTTTTTCCAACATGACATCCACATTGGTAATCATGTTCATGATCCATTCAGGCTTTCTGCGATTGGTGACTCCCTGAAATCCGGGACCTACTACACGCTGATCGGTTAATTTGTGGCAGGCAGAGCATTTCATGTCATAAATCGATTTGCCCATTTTTACCATATCAGGATTCAATTCTTCCTCCAGGTTTACCTCGTTGATCTCGCCTATGCCTTTGCCTTCTGCAATGGATTGTGGGACCTCAGGTTCAACAACTTGGGTATCGGAGGCCGTTTGGTCCTTATTGCTTCCCGAACCACAGGAGAAAAGAAACAGGGCGATGCCCATCAAATTGATTATGGTTAGATTTCTCATAAATTGTACACGTTTAGTTGAAAACATTTTATTTTATGTATGTTAACTATTTAAATTGATTTTTACAATTGTAAAATTTATATTAATAATAAAAAATAAAATAGATAATGGTAAAAATGCTGATAAAACAAATAATAATTCGTAATAATAGGGCAACTGGCCCCACTGCATCCAGTAAAAGATACCTTGGGTAAACAGCGTGATTTCTGTAAATGCAAAACCGGCAATAAAAATGGTTAAACCCAACAAAAATATATGGGAGCTTATCCGTAACAATCCTAAATTGGAAAAGAAAAAAATCAAAAAGGCAGATACAAAGCCTAATACGGTAAGGTGTATAAATCCCATCATTAAGGGACGGATAGTGGTGGCTGAAACAGCTGCTTCCCGAAAGATGACCATGCTCTGTATACCGATTTTCATCATCCAGGAAAAAAAGCCAAACCCAAAGGCAAGGTTTTCTGTGAATGACCAATTTTTTTGCAGAAAATGGATTTTTTTCCATGAGAACAGAAAGAAGAGCCCAAAACCCACCAGTTGAAATAGTATACCCAGGTTGTTGATCCACCAAAAGGATTCCTTCCCATAAGCCCAAAATAATACCAAACCAAAGGACAATAGGGTGGAACTGATGAACAAATAAAAGAACCAGTTGAAAACATGATCATTCTTTTCCCAATTTAGGCGGAGAACAGTGTCGAGTAATAAGGCCAAAACGGCAAAGGTAAACCATCCGTGGAATTGAAAATGCAGGTAAAACTGTATGGCCACCTGGTACAAAGCAGTACTTCGACCACCAGAAACGACTAAAGGTCCCAAAATCCACACCCCAAAAGTGGATAAGATTAAAAATACCAATGCCGCATAAAACAACTTTTTCACTGCCGGATGGCTGATATTGTGGTCTTTCCAAATCCGGTAAACAAAAGCATAACTGGCTAAAATATGAAGGGTAGAAAATGTGATGGATATGGCAGCATAGCCCTGAAGCGGAAAACTGACCATCATCCCAATAACGGTGATTTGCGTAAACCAAAACAATCTGGAATAGGATCTGTTTTTGCGTTTGGATGCCGGAAGAAACCGACGCCAAAATAAGGCATAGAGAGCCATGTACACCCAACCTAGCATGGCCACATGGGAATGGCCATGCATAAGGTTCCGGTATTCCACCCAATTTATCTCCCAGACAAAGGCACCCCGGAGAATAAGACCAAAGAGAGCAGCAATTAAAAAATTTGAAAATGATAATAAAATCCAGAACTTTTTCATTCGATAAGGATTTACATTATACTCTTCTAAGGTAATATTTTACTTTAAAATGTACAAGTATGGTAATATTTTGAGTATAATATTTATAAAAGTGAGGTATAAAAAGGTCACCTTAATCCTTTCAATCTTATATTTATCGCACAAAGTCCTGGATTTTTTTGTCAAGAAACAGTATTTTTTTTCCCGGAGGCTAGCCCCTTTTCTTCCATTTCAATGGCCTTTGGGAAAAGGATATTGTTTTCCAGGTGAATATGTTGATGCAAATCGGACTTGAATTCACCCAGTAAGGCATAAGTAACGCGGTAAGTACTGCATGCATCTTCCGGAGGTGTAAAATCATCTGTAAGTACAGCGATTTTTTCAAACCGCTCTCCTTCGTTTTCGTGCTCGGCCATCATCATGCTAATCGGATTTTTCACGGAACCAAAATGGGGTTGAGATTTTTCTGATGCCTGGTTTTCATGGTCCTTCAGCATTTTACTGACATGGGGAAACAAAATGAATTCTTCCTTTTTCATGTGGGCGGTCAATTCACCGGCACTCTGATTGAAAAGTTCGGTGATTTCGAATAATTCCGGATGCGCCTGTCCATGTACTTGGCAAAGTTTATCCAGGTATTGTTGTAAGAGTGGAATCCGTTCCTCCACATAGCGGTGGTGTTTTTTCTGAATATAATCAGCCAAAAGGTCCAGGGGCCAAAAGTTAAAGTCCTGCGCGCCTTCATTGGAGGAATTCAGCATTTTATTCACAGCTATACGTACCGGTTCGGCTTCTATATTTTGTTTTTCACATGCTTCTTCTATAGACCGGTTTCCTTTGCAGCAAAAGTCGATTCCAAAGGCTTCAAATACCGGGGCCAGACGATAATCTTTTGCTACCAAAGCTCCAATTGTTTCTTGTTTTGTATTTTCCATCATTACAGTATTTTAAATATATTACAATAGGATATTAATACCAAAAAATCCTTTAATGATTTGATTTTGATTTTCAGGAATTTTATCTTTTCTTGAAACAAAGGTAAAGAAAAAATAATAAAGGACAAAATTGTCCTTTATTATTTTTGTAGGTTTCTTTTAATTCAATAAAAGCTGTTGTGGGCCAAATTCTTCATAAAAAACGGCCTTATGATCGACGCCCAAGCCCATTAAATCATGGTATTGTTTTTCAATGAATCCAGCCGGACCACAAATGTAAAAATGGGTTTCTTTTTCTATTTTTAAAACAGGAATCCTTTTCAGTTCTATAGGGCCTTCTAAAATGCCTTTAGTTTTGTCATTTTCTGTAATCTGATCATAGAAAACATATTGTTCCAAATTGTCTTTTCCACTTATCAATTCGAGAATGTCATCCCCAAAAGCATGAACCTCCTGGCTCCTACAGCCATGAACCCAGGTGATTGATTGCTCATGGTTGTTCTCTATGGCACTTTGTAGCATACTTATCAAAGGCGTTACTCCAACTCCACCACTGATCAAAACCAAGGGCATTTTTTTCTCATCGTCCAATGTGAAATTGCCGGCGGGTGCTGTGAGTTCAAGGATATCCCCTTCTTTCACTTCATCGTGAAGATAGTTACTGATCATCCCATTGGTGTTGGGTTGTTTTCCATTCTCCCTCTTGACCGAAATTCTATAATATTGCTCGTCGGGCACACTGGAAATGCTGTATTGTCTGGCCTGATTGAGGCCTAGATCGGGTAAAAAGAGCTTTAGACTTATAAATTGCCCTGGTAGGTGTGGTATAACCTTTCCTTTATCCGATGGGTACAGGTAAAATGAGGTAATTTCTGAGGACTCAACTTTTTTTTTTCTACCTTAAAAGGACGCCATCCCGTCCATCCTCCCGGTTCGGTTGTCAATTTTCGGTACATGTCCGCTTCTACACTCATCATCAGCTCTGCTAATTGGTAATAAGCCGCTTCCCAGGCGTTTAAAATATCCTCGGTGGCAAGATCTCCTAAAACCTCCTTTATTGCGGCTATTAGGTGATTTCCCACAATGGGATAATGTTCCGGCCGGATTTCAAGACTAACATGCTTGTGTCCAATACGGTGTAAATCCTCTAAGAGTACAGCAGGATTGGATATATGTTCGGCATATCCCAATATGGCCATTGCCAGGGCTTGCTGTTGCTTTCCGTTCTTCTGGTTTCCCATATTGAACATGTTTTTCAACTCGGGATGGTGCTGAAACATCCTTTTATAGAAATGGGTGGTGAGTGTCAAACCATGTTCTCTCAAAATGGGGACAGTTGCTGTGATAATTTGCTGTTGTTTTTTGTCAATCATCTGAAAATTGATTTAGGGCTGTAAAATAATTTAATCGATTCCTGGCCGGAATTAATTCCATCCGACCGGGGGACAAAAGTACAAAAAAATATAAAAAGGTAATAATATCTTTTAATGTTTAATTATTTCAAAACCGAGACGATAGTAGTGTCCACTACGTTTATCATTTCCTCATCGTATTACCACTTGACAAACAAGCGGTTATCAATTTCAATTCTCACTTGTAATTTGATGGTATCAATTTAGAAATTTCTATACAATTTTATGTGCCTATCCATTTAATTGTTGTTTTATTGGTATAATATGCCTTAGAATGGTCCACTAGTTGGGAAAATTGCAAAAACTCTTTTACCTTCACGTGATTTTAATTTTATTTAAACTTAAAAACAGATTCAATGAGTAGATTCAGCGAAGTAAAAGATTTGATTTCATCTTTAGAAGATGATTTTGAGAAATTTTATGGTAATGGTAATAAAGCTGCCGGAACCAGGGTTAGAAATGGCATGATGGAAATCAAGAAATTGGCCCAGGAAATCCGAACTGAAGTTTCGGAAATCAAGAAATCAAAGTAAGGGTTAATCTTCAATTGATGATAAAGAAAGCAAGCCCTGAACCCGGATTTTAAATCCGGGTTCAGGGTCTTTTGGGTTTTTTATATCCAGATGGTTTTTTTCTTAGCATCCATAAGCAATAAACTATCATATAACTAAACGGCTTTCTTCTTGACAATCTGCCAATTGTAATCAACCCCCTGTTATTAAAAAAGCAAAAAGGAGCATCGCTCATTGATGAACATAGGTTTTCGACCTAATTTCAGCAAAAAACCGTCATAGGTAGAATTAACATTTTTTAAAACGCAGAAATCGGGATGACGATGCGCTTTATCAACTCATTGAATTCCAATTATTTAACAAACCCGTCATTGGTAGCCTAGCGGGCTTCGGCAGGCTCAGCCTGAAAAGGGAGCAATCTGATCCGGAGCGTGGACATAAGTTCATCGAAAAAGGACAGCAACATCGCCATGGCGAATACGTATTCCTACAAACTGCCAAGGGTGCCTGGTTTTTTTTCGATACGCTTTTAATTCCTGTTGGCACCCTCGCAGTAACGGTACAAATCCGTCATCGGTAGGCTTAGATAGGGTTTTGTTCTGTGAAAGCCGTGGGAATGCCCAGCCAGGCGAGACTGTCACAGCCTTTCCCAATCAACAACCCATCAAAAAGGGTTCCCATGATGATTTAGCCGGTTTTCTGAATCCAAATCATTGGGATGCCCATTTAAAAAAGGAAGTATGGCCCAATGCATTCTTAAGCGCTTGTTTTTCTTTGTTTTCCCTTGCAACAGAAGAGTAGTAAATCAAGCCCAACCCCATCCCCATCCTGGTCCTCGTACCGGTGTTGGCATTTGCCCTATAGATGGTCATACTGGGATGGACCAGTAGGTCACCGGCTCCCACCAGCATTGGAATTTCCTTTAATTTATCTTTTTGCTCATAATTGATTATTCCTTGTGAGAAGCTGAATACCCCGGTACCGCCATGTGCTCGCAGCCCTTCCTGATGGAAACCTGGAATGTACCTTACGCATCCATTCTCTTCATCTACATCCTCCAGGACTAGCCACATGGTTACCGCTTCGCTGGGATCAAGCATAAAATAATATCCATCCTGGTGGGGAGGGGTTTCTTTTCCGATTTTAGGAGGTTTATTGAACCACTGCATGTTGGTCAGGTTTCTTGGCATGATGGTTTTTATTATAAGGATCTTTGGTTCCTTATATTTATGTCAAACGTTATTTTTCAGGAAGGAAGCTTTTCCAGTCTTTTCCTTCTGTGATCCAAGGCAGGTTGAAGATGGCGATGTTACCGCCATTAATGGGAGGACCTCCGCCTTCATAAAACAAGTAAATTAATCCTTCGCTGGGTGTACCTTCCCTACCTGCAGCAAGGGAAGAGTAGGCAAATCCTCCGGTATCTACGGTGCGTTTTACCGGCCATGATTTGCCTCCGTCAAAACTTGCCCAAACAGTCCCGTTAGTTCTCCCTTCCGGGGAGATGATATTGCTGAAAATCAAAATATCATGATCGGCTATTGGTAAGCGTACCAAACCGCCCATTAATCCGTAATTCCGGTTTTGATCACCATCGGGCAGGGTTTCACTTACTGATAAATCCTCCCAGGTTTCACCACTGTCATAACTCCAAGCAATGTGCCTTTTCTTTGGATCACGCCCGTCGGTGGACAAGTGCCTTCTGGAATTATAGTAAATGGTGCCGTCTGATAGTTCCGCTATGGCGGCTTCTCCTGTTCCCATGGCGGGAAAAGGGGCACTGGTGTACCAGGTTTTTCCGCCATCGTCACTGTAAATGGCATTGGTATAATGCTCTGGCCAATATTCCCTCTCATTGCCTCCTGTATAGGATCGTGTGGGACGGATTAGTCTTCCCTTATGAGCACCATGCTCCAGGGTAATACCCCTTTCGTTCATGTGCATGGAAGGAACGTTTCCTTTTTCATCCGGATGGATGATTACTTTCTCTTCCTTCCATGATTTTCCCTGGTCCTGACTTCGAAAAAACCTTAATGGGGCCTCCGGATGATGTTCTTCCACAAAAAGCAGGATATCACCATTGGTTTCATCCACCGTGGTGCCTCCACCCTGAAAACCCGGGTTGGCCACCGAAATGGGATCTTGCCATGTTTTGCCCCCGTCCTCACTTCGCCTGACTCTGATGTTCTTGTTTCCCCAAGTGGTTACAATGCTTCCGTCCAACGCCGCCACTACATTGGGAAATCTTTCATCAGAAAATAGCTGCTGGCTTTCAAAGTATGGCTTACCATTACCCCAAAAAGGGTTTTTCTCAGTCGTTTTGCAGGAAAAAAGGAAGGTGAGGGATAAGAGGGTTATAACTTTCAAAATGCTTATTTTCATTTTCAGTCCGTTTATGGATATCGGATTATTTAAATATAATAATATGTGCTACATTTTAAATATTTAACTTTAATTTTTAAAACGCAAACAATTAAAGCCAATTATTTGGTATAAATTATGTCTGTTTATTTTGGTTAATGGCTGATAATAAAATAAGAGGGAAATAATATGGATAGGGTACAAATAAAATGTTGATGGATTGGATAAAAAAGAATCCATAGAGTGCGGTTTATGAGGGATAACCAGTTTTCCTCTTCCCTGAATATAATAGAAACTTATCTGCGTCAAAGAAATCAAAGAATTCCTGAGCGGCTTTGAAAAAGTATCATACGTGGTCGAAGTGGGGTTTTAGATGACTGTACATGCTCACCCTGAATTCGTCCGGTGTGCCTTTTCTTAATACATGGATCAAGTCCTGATGTTTTACCTCACCTACAAGGGGCCACTTTGACTCCCTATGTTTTGATTCATATTCCACCACATATTGAAAGACCGGCAGGAGTAATTTCTGAAACCGCTTCAAAATATTGTTTCCGGCAATACGGTAAAGCATGGCATGGAATTCAATGTCACATTGTACCCTGTCCAGTGTTTTTACAGCCAGCTTTTCCCTGTCTGCAATTTCCTGCAGGACCTCAAAATCTTCTTCTTTTTTGCGCTTAAACAGCACATCGGCAAGACCCATTTCCAATATCAGCCGGAGTTCAAACAATTCCTGGCGGGTATCTTTACTCAGAATGTAGGGATCCAATACCTTTTCAAGTGAAACCAGGACATCGGGCCTGGCCAAAACCATTCCACGGCGTTTTTTCGTTTCAATCAACCCCAGCATTCTAAAACGGCTCAAAGCTTCCCTAACCACATTTCTGCTAACTCCCAAGTTTTCGGCAATTTCCATTTCTTTTGGAATAGGGTCCCCGGGTTTAAAACCTCCTTCCTTTAAGAACTTTCGCAGTTGATCCTCGACCCTGTCCGCCATGGTCAAAGTCACCAAAGGCTCCAGGCCATTAATAGAATTTTTGGATGATTTCTTCACGATTTAAATTAAAAGGTGGATGATTAAGTTTAAATGTGCTACAATAATAAATAATATTCCTTGGTTTACTGGAATTGGTTGGGATTAAAATTTTTAGGCATATAATGTTCCCAGCTTGTTTAAATCAATGTGCGTAACTTTAGTTATATATCCCTTATTCCTTATCCAAAATATAAGTTGGTCAAAAGGCATAGCAAATTTGCTTAACGTATTACCAGTCTTTGAAACATCATTCTCCCTGTTGAAGGCGTTACCTGAAGGAAATAAACACCTTTTGGCAAAGCGGAAACATCCAATTTCACCCTTCCATTTTCAGATAAAATGTTTTGAAGTATTTGACCCTGGACATTTTTCAATTCCACTTGGAATATTCCTTTTTTATTATTCATATAAACCTGAACGAGTTTGTTGGCCGGATTAGGGTAGACTTTAATTGCCGGTTCAGGATGTTGCTTGGGAAGACCAAGTAAAGGATCAGTCCAGTTCCATTTTTCCAAATTAAGCCGGATTTTTACAGGAAAATGATCCGAGGTCGTATTTTGGTAATTGGTGATCAGGTCAAAGGGAGTCACTATTCTGGAGGAATGGTTTAAATAGGCTACTTTTAATTCATCAGAAAGGACCATATGGTCAATCACATGGTCGTTAGCCAAATAAGTCCGTAATCCTGCCAGACTAAGGGCCAGCGTGGCCGGATGGTAATTTTCTATGTCCTCCATAAACCGGATAAAAGAAGTTTCAGCAGTACCGACCGTAGAAGCAGTTTGGTCGGCCACCGTTTCGTCCAGATCATCATTAAAATCACCTAATAAGATGAGGGGAACTTGGGCATAATATAAGTCCAATGAGTCTTTCAAAACCGAAACATCGTATTTCCTCATGGCATACCTGGGGTTGGACGCACTTTCACCGCCCCCATTGGAGCGGGTATGGACATTGATTAAAGTGATTTCTTTTTCGTTGCCATTGATTTTGGCCATGAATTCCATCAGGTAGGGGAGCCTTCCACTGGCCCAAAACCTACCCGTTTCCGAAGGATAATTTTTCAGTGCATTCAAATCCAGGTCTTTAAACAAAACCCTTTGGCTGATCGGTACCATGGTGGCTGTTTTATAAACAAACGCCAGTTTTTGAGCAGATTTATATTGATCCGGACCTCCGGATGTGGCAGGTGACAGACGGGCTTTATATCCTGGTAGATCATCGATCAAATAATGAAAAAGCACCGTATCCGTGATTTCCTGGAAAGCATAGATATCCGCATTCAGGTCCAGGATTACCTTTTTTACATTTTCTAGTTGCAGGTTTACATTTTGTGGGCCCTGGAAGGGGACGGAGGAACCAAACCATTCCAGGTTCCAGGTCACCACATCTAAGGTCATTTTCCCAGCAACGGTGGAGCCAGAAAGAAAGGATTTCATTTCCGAATTATCCCCATATTTAAATAAGAGTGGTCCGCTGAAAGCACCTTCAGATCTTGGACGAAACCTGATGAATACCTTATTTTCTGATGCGGCTTCTTTCGGTGAGTAGGACAGGCCAGGAAAATATTGAAGGCTATCCTTCGAAAATTGAAAGCCATCTGGCCCAAGGATATTTAGGTCTTTACTTCCATCCTGAAGGGAAAAGCCAAAAGTTTTGGCAGAAGAGGGCTGATCCACGCCTTGGGTTCCAAAATGAAGGTAATCAGCCTTCTTAAAGGTAGTATGCAGGTAGGGGGAAGGGGCTACCTCAGCATTATTTAGAACAAAATCATCAATCGTCCACCTTGCGGCGTTGTGTTCAGGAGAGGATTGATAGAGAAAGGCAATTCTTACGGACTCAGCTTTGAATGAATCAAGATTGATTTCACCGGAATAAGCCCAGGTATCTTCCTGGGCAAATCGATCCCCCAGTTGGATCCAGTTGGCAGCATGCGGATTTCCCTGGACATAGTCCACTGAAACCATTAACTTTAACCTTGGGCCTGAAAAAGCCATTCTGCTCCAAAAGGACAGCAAAGGAAAATTAAATTCCCTCAGGTCAAAGGCTGGGCTGATCAGCCAATCTTCATTCAAATGTGAAAAACCATCAAAGCCATTGATCTGTAAACCATGGGGAGCGGATCCCTCCGGGTTGGTGTTGGTTCTTCCAAAAGCAGAACAGTTCCAGGTTTGCTCTCCCAAACTATTGATGGCCGTCCAGCCCGGTGGCAATCCAGCTGGGCAGGAGTTGTTAAAATCTTCCCTGAAGCCTTTGACCTCCATTCCATTTGAAGTAAGGGTAAACATGGATCCCAACAAAAAAAGGTATCTTAAAGGGAAAAACCTGACCAGACCATATTTAGAAATTTGTTGCATTCAAGCGTTTTTAAAGAAAGGTTTTTCTCCAAAATGAGGTATGCTAAACCCCTTAAAATTGAATCAAATAAGAAAAGGGATTTTAATTTAATGATAATCTGATAAATTAGGGTACAAGGGTATAAAATATTTGTTCTCCATCACTAAAAAAAGCCATTATTGCCAGTAGATATTTGTCACCCAAAATCCGAAAAACGGATCATTTATTTTTACATAAGGATAGGCTTACTTGATGAAATGAAATTAGATGGAAAAATAATCGATTTTTTTTAAAAAATATTGCGGTTCAATTTATTGAGTAAAGTGCAAATTCTTTTTTATGATATGCAATAATTGCTTTGCATAAATTACATATTGATAAAATACTCATTTTCAGATAGATTGGAGCAGGGCTATGGGGGAGAACGGGATTTGATAAACGAATTTTTTGTCTCATATTAGCAGTGAATTTGTGATTTAGTTACCTGAATTGCTTAATAGATTATTTAATTTTCACTATTTCATTTTTAAAAGGGTATGAAAAATAAAACGAAATTGATTGTAGCTAATTTGTTTGCCTTGTTGGCGGTGGTATTGATCCTTGTGGGAGCCAAATTGTCAGGTGTGGATGTGAGCGAAGGCTCCAGTGCTTTGTTTCCAAAGATTTTACTGTTTTTTGTTCCTCAATTTGGCTTTGTCTATTTCTACTGGAAAACATCCAGACTCGAAGGCCGTAAGGCGGTTGTCTAGAAAAATTAAGATTTAGTTATTGGCTTTATTTTATGGTAATCAACCGGGGATTTTTTTGGTTTAAAAACATCCCCGGTTTGAACTATTTTTTAGCAGGAAGCAAGGCTAAGAGTGGTCCTTTCATCTGTTTATAATTTGATTTTCTAAGGTCATAACTTGTCCCGCACCGAAGGTCGGAAGGTCGGGGTGGAATCTCGCATGCTTGATAATCATCCCTCTGTGTGTCGCTTGCGTCATGCTCGATTTCACCATCGGAAAATTATCACAACGGTTTTTCTTAATGAAAAATAACCATACGGTGGGGAAAAGGTAGTTTTGGCCTGGAATTAAACCTGGTGCTGTCAATGCTTCCAGACTTATCTGACGGGAAATCAATAATCCATTAGAAAGGAAATTGGCGGTTGACAGTAACCATTGCGTTGGTCAAAGCCACTTTCGCTTTTTAAAGTAAAAAATTAAGGCAAGGACTACCATTACAAATACCATCCAGGTGGCAAAATAACCGTATTTCCAGCTAAGTTCAGGCATGTTTTCAAAATTCATCCCGTAAACCCCTGCCAAAAAAGTGAGTGGGATGAAAATGGTGGCTATGATGGTAAGGGTTTTGGTGATTTCATTTTGCCGGATACTGAGCAAAGCCATGTACATCTCTACCAAGCTGTTAAGGGATTCTTTTTGTATTTCCAGGTTGTCAATAATTTCTAGACAATGATCATAGGCATCGTTGAGGTAGACCTGGTTTTTCTTTTTTAAAAAGCGGTGTTCTTCTTTTTTCCATTTTGACAGTAATTCCCGGACTGACCAGGTATTTCTTCTTAGGTACTCGACTTTTTTGCGCAAGGAATAAATGGTGGAAAGGTTAAATTGTCCGGTATTTTTCAAAAGACGATCTTCCCTTTTTTCCATATCGATAATGATGATTTCCAGAATTTGATAATATTGATCAATAATGGTATCCAGAAGGGTATAGGCAAAATAATCGGTACCCAAGCGTCTCATTTTCCCCTGGGGATTTTCCAGCCGGACCCGGATCAAATCAAATATATCCTCCGGTTTTTCCTGAAACGTAATGAGGTAATTTTCACCAAATAAGATGCTGATCCTTTCTGTTTTAATATGATCCAACTTTTGGTCCATAGAGTAGATCATTTTAAGTGTGATAAAGACCATGTCTTCAAAAAATTCGATTTTAGGTTGCTGACTGGAATGCTGAATATCCTCCAGAATCAATGGATGGATCTTGTACCGGTTTTGTATAGCCTCTATCCACTCCTGATGGGTGTGATTTTGGATGTTGATCCATATTTTTTGATTGCCTTCAATTATATTTGACAATTGGGAAGGGCTGGTAAGCCAGAATTTTTCAAGGTTGGGTCCCTCAAAGCGGTAAATTTCACATCCGGATCCGGCCTTGATATGGGAATGACCTGACATGTCAAATAAGGGTTTCTAATTTTTCATGGGTAAGGGGCTTTTCGATAAATCCACTTACAAACGGGAATTCTTCTGATTTTTGTCGGTCTTGAAAATCAATCGAACTGGACAGCATGATGATCCTGTCTTCTCTTTTATTTTCAAGTTCCACATATTGATCCAAAAAATCCCATCCATTCATTACAGGCATATTAATGTCTACCAAAATTAGAATCTTATTTTCTATATCTGGCTTTTTGAGGTAATAAAGTGCTTTTTCCGCTTCCAAAAATTCTATCGTTTTTGGGGAAAGATTCAATTTTGTGATTAACCGTTTATTGATAAGGTTGTTTATGGGATCATCATCAATTAAAACAATTAAATCGAATGGATACATTGATATTTAAAATAAAAACTTGCTCTCGAAAAGACTAATGTCGGAAATTTAACACTATAATCTCACTATAAAAACTTATTATTGATATTTTACCTACCCACATAAAACAGGACAAAAACAATATCTATTTGGTTTTGAACCGCAGGGATAGGGGAAAGTGCTAAAAAAAAGGGAAGCAATATTTGCTTCCCTTTTAGATTGAATTATTCGGAATAAGGGGATTACATCATGCCGCCCATTCCTCCATGACCGCCTCCCATTGGAGGTCCGGAAGGAGCTTCTTCTTTGATATCTGCCACTACACATTCGGTAGTAAGCAGTAGGGCTGCTATGGATGCTGCATTTTCCAATGCCAACCTGGTTACCTTCGTAGGGTCAATTACACCAGCCTTGAACAGGTCTTCAAAAACATCTGTTCTTGCATTGTAACCAAAATCACCTTCGGTTTCTTTAATTCTGTTGATGACTACAGATCCTTCTCTACCGGAATTGGTAACGATGGTTCTCAAAGGAGATTCCAATGCCTGTTTTACGATATTGATACCTGTATCTTCATCTTCATTGATTCCTTTCAGGTTGTCCAAAACTTTGGCAGCCCTGATAAAGGCCACTCCGCCACCTACTACTACACCTTCCTGCACAGCAGCACGGGTAGCATGAAGGGCATCATCCACCCGGTCCTTTTTCTCTTTCATTTCCATCTCTGTGGCTGCACCGATATATAGAATGGCCACACCACCGGAAATCTTCGCAAGTCTTTCCTGCAGTTTTTCCCTATCGTAATCGGAAGTGGTTTTTTCAATTTGCGATTTGATCTCATTGATTCTGCCTTCAATATTGGCTCTTTCACCCGCACCATTAACGATGGTGGTGTTGTCCTTGTCAATATTGATTTTTTCCGCAGATCCCAAATAATCGATGGTCACATTTTCTAACTTATAACCTCTTTCTTCGGAGATCACTGTTCCGCCTGTCAGAATGGCAATATCTTCCAACATGGCTTTTCTTCTGTCACCAAAACCAGGTGCTTTCACAGCGGCCACTTTCAAGGCACCCCTGATTTTATTAACTACCAAAGTAGCCAATGCTTCACCGTCTACATCCTCAGCAATGATTAATAGAGGTCTTCCTGACTGGGCCACTGGCTCCAAAATAGGAAGCAATTCTTTCATGGCGGAAATTTTCTTATCATAAATAAGAATGTATGGATTCTCCAATTCCGCCTCCATTTTCTCTGTATTGGTGGTAAAATAAGGAGAGAGATACCCTCTGTCAAACTGCATACCCTCAACCGTTCTTACTTCAGTCTCGGTACCTTTCGCTTCTTCAACAGTAATTACACCGTCTTTTCCCACCTTTTCCATGGCATCGGCAATCATTTTACCGATTTCCTCATCATTATTGGCAGAAATAGTGCCTACCTGAGCGATTTCCTTGGAGGTAGAAATGGTTTTTGAAACGGAATGAAGTTCGCCAACTATAGCTTGTACGGCTTTATCAATCCCCCTTTTCAAATCCATAGGATTGGCTCCAGCTGCTACATTTTTAATTCCAACTGAAAAAATCGATTGGGTCAATACGGTAGCTGTAGTGGTACCGTCTCCCGCATCATCGGCAGTTTTGGAAGCTACTTCTTTTACCAGTTGGGCACCCATGTTTTCGATACTGTCTTCCAATTCAATTTCTTTAGCTACAGTAACACCATCTTTGGTGATGATAGGAGCTCCGAACTTTTTGTCCAGGATTACATTTCTACCTTTAGGACCCAATGTTACTTTTACTGCATCGGAAAGAGCATCTACACCTTTTTTTAACCTGTCTCTTGCGTCTGTATTGAAAAATAATTCCTTAGCCATATTTTTAAACTTTTAAATTAGTTTGATTAAAATTAAAATTTGATTATAAAAGATCAAAGGATAGCAAAAATATCCGCTTCCCTCATGATCAAATAATCAGCACCTTCCACCGATAACTCAGTACCGGCATATTTACCATACAAAACAGTATCTCCGACTTTAACCGTCAATGGTTCGTCTTTTTTACCGCTTCCTATCGCCACTACAGTGCCTTTTTGGGGTTTTTCTTTGGCAGTATCAGGAATGTATAATCCTGAAGCCGTTTTTTCTTCTGCTGCAGCGGGTTCTACCAAAACCCTATCTGCTAAAGGTTGGATATTTACTTTTGACATCTTATTTAGTTATTTTTAAAGGTTAATTTCTGTAATACGATATCCCAATTAACACTTTCTGTGCCAATTTTAAAGAGGCAGGATTTCCTGACAGAAAGTCTTAAATGTAAATCCCCCCTGACATGGATTTGGAGAATAAAAAAAATAACCTGCCAATTTTTCTGAAAGGTATTGCAACTTTTGTCACTTTTTCGTACTTTTTAGAAGTAAATCAAATGGATCGCCCATGAATAAATTAACTGAAAACTGGTTTTCTGAAGGATGGATTGATTTTGAATATAAAAAATACATCCTTTTGGCTTATTTGAAAAATGTAGATGAAAAATTCAGAGAAGTGAAACTTTATCCTCCTCTGGCAGAATTAATCAAACATTATGAAAAACTCAGCCATTTTGACAAAACCAAACACGAATTAAAATTATCATTTCCAAAAGAAATGGAAGGTGTTGATTTTAAAAAACTTAAAATTAAATATAAAAACCGCATCCAGGAAGATGAGGTCATGAAAGAACTGTCCGATATAGTGGATTATTCCCTACCCAGGTTCAAAAAGCAGATTGAAGAGGGAAAATCCATTTATGACTTTATTGAGAGCCATTTGGAAATAGAACCCATTGGACTGACTTCATTGTACCAAAAGGAAGGCTATGCATTGTTTTCCTATAAAAACGGTTCTGATGTGTATATTTATCGTTATACCATCAATTTATTTCAGAATAGCGTAGATAAATTCAGGGGTATTGCCCTAAAATTTATTGAGGCAGTTAAGACCAGCCTTGTTAATACTTATGATAATATCAAACTGGATTTGATTAAAAAATTCAGCGATCTACCGAATCCGTCGGCATGGAGAATCCATTCCAATCAAAAAATACCTTTGGAAGAAAGCTTTTTACCCATCAGTAAAAGGTTGTTATTAAGACATATTGAGGTATAAAAAAAAGGAGGTCATCCCAACCTCCTTTTCAATAATACACTTATCAATGCCGGCTATTCTTACTTTTTCAAAAGTGAATTTTCATTTGAATACATCACCGGGGCTGGTGGGGATTTTATTTTTTCTTCTTCCAATTCCTGCGTTGATTTTTCCTGACGCATCATTTCTTCTTTTAATTCTCTGTTTTTTATCACTTCATCACCTGGTTTCCCAAATAATATCTGGTAGCCCTCATTGAGGTTTTTGGCTTTTTTCAAATCCTTCACAATATCTATATATTCATGAAAATTCAAATAAATTGGGTTGTATGAATTAACCGGTTTGGTGATGCCATAAGTAGGTCTTTCCTTTTCTGGCATAAAAGTGCCAAAAATCCTGTCCCATATAATGAAGGTAGAGCCATAGTTCTTGTCCAAATAATGTGCATCACTGCCATGATGAACCCGGTGGTGTGATGGAGTGGTAAAGAAAAACTCAATGGGTCTGGGTAATTTTTTGATGTATTCCGTGTGTATCCAGAACTGATACAATACGGCAATCTGATGACAGATAAAGAAAACAAAGGGATGAAATCCCATCAACATGACGGGGATAAAAAATATAATTTTAATATGTTGAACCCAACCCAACCTAAATGAGACGGAAAAATTATATTTCTCGGAGTTATGGTGGGTGATGTGACTTGCCCACCAAAAACGCTGCTCATGAGAAATACGATGAGCCCAGTAACGAGCCAGATCGATGGCGAAGAAACATAATATAAATGACCACCAGGTGCCGGGAATTTTCCAGGGAACTATATTCCAACAAAACAGGGCTATACCAAAAATAAACACCTTTATCAGCGCACTTATTCCTACGTTAATTAATCCAATGGTAGCTGCTGCCAAAAAGTCTTTCCCGTCATAGGTATCTTTTTTTTGATACAAGCTTATTCCCCATTCCACAAAAACCAAAATAAACATAACAGGAGCAGCCCATAATATAAGGTTAGGCCAATCATTTCCGCCCAAGTCTTCAAAGGTCAAGTGATTTTCAAACATAAATGTAAATTTGGTTGGTTTTGTTTACGATCATAAAAAGGTCAAATTAATTAATTTACTTCATTCAATCAATTATTTTTAATTATACTGACGAATTACAACAACAAAAAAAAGCCCATAAACATTCCTATATGGGCTTTTTAATATGCTTAGAAAGGCAAATGGTTATTCTTGCGGTGGATTTTCTGGCTCCTGAAGTGGAGCTGGATCTTCCTGATCCGGCAGCGGAATCGGCTCTCCCTCTGAACCTTCACTAGGCAATAAAGATTCATCCTCAAAAGAGGGGGTTAGAATTTGTTTTTGTGCATTTTCAATGTTTGGAGAAGAAAATTCGGAAGAACTGCTGCTTTGATGAAAGGCAGAGGAGCCCAAAGAAAGCACCAATATGGCAATGGCCAAAACCCACGTGGCTTTTTCAAGAATATTACCCGTTTTGGTCACCCCCATGATTTGAGAGGCACTTCCACCAAATGCTGCTCCAACACCTCCCTTAGAGTTTTGGCCTAAAATGACCAAGATGAGCAATATGGCCAATATGATGATGATACTTATAATAACTACAAACATGATTTATGTGTTTTTTGCCTTTAATTTCGAAATTTGATCTGCAAAGTAAGTGCTTTTCTCTGGAAACTTCAATATTAATTTCTGATATATTACGGACGCCTCTTCTTTTTTCCCCTGCTTAACCAAGAGTTTTGCGAAGGATTCTGAAACGGTGTTTTCATTTAATGCCGTACTTTTTTCTGATAGGTCTGGTAATTCATCGTATTCTTCAATTTTATCCCGGGACAACCTAATGGGCTTTTCTTTGAATTTTTCAATGATTTCATTTTGACCATCCCTGCCATCCCTATCGTCTAAGGGCCTAATAATGTTTTTGCGCTCGATGGAGCTGATCAAGTCCTCCCCTTCACCTACTGGAGGCAACATTATTTCTTCAGGTTTCTCCTCTTTTTTTTTTTCTTCCGGTGTGATTTCCTTAGTGGAACCCGTTTTTTTTATTTTTTTCAGGTTTTCTTCAAGCCGCCTCAATATTTCCTCCCGTTTGGGCTTCGCCACAGGTTCTTCCATTTCCTTTTCCATCGGTTTTTCCATTTCAGTTTCAGGAGGGGTGCCCGTTTCCAGTTCTGGAGATTTTTCATCTGGCGAAACAGCCCTATCTGAATTTGGGATCCTGGAATCAGGGTTTATTATTTCTTCCGGCAGAAAATTCAGGGGTTTCTCAATTAATTGTTTCAGTCTTTTTCTGTCTGGGCTCAATATGGCAGCACTATGGAGCAATTCAGATGATTTGCCTTGAGACTGCTGCCATTCATGCTTGGCTGCAAGGATTTTAGGAATCAAAAAATAAGGGAAGTTTTCATGAAGTTTATTGGCGGATCTAAAACCCTCAGCGTCAAGCTGGTTTCCATTTTTGATTAAGGATAAAAACTCTTGAGAATTCACATCTTTTTATTTTAAGGTTTAATTCTTGTAAAATTAGCAATTTTCACCAATTAGCCACAGTAGAGGTGAAAACATCCTGGATGATATTTTCGAATATCACTTCGACAAGCTCACTTTCCACCTGCAGCAGGGTAGTGGTTCTTGGGTCATAATCCTGGAAAAAGGAAAAAGTGCTTTTTGTGTTTTGCTCTTCATCGGCCAAATTGACAAAGTCAACTTCCACACCAATGGTAATCCTCATTTGACCGGCCCTGTCAGGTTGATTACTGTTTGGATTGGAAACCGTTGCCTGAGGACTGATAACATAACGGGTAATGGCACCTGAAAATTGCAGGTCACCACTATTTTGAATCAGTTCCAGTTGGGTATTTCTTTGAAAATAGTCTTTGAGGTCCTCGGTGAAAAGCTGTCCCATATTTGATGGCCCCCCGCCTGAATCGTTG
The DNA here is from genome assembly GCA_040905205.1 of Cyclobacteriaceae bacterium. Taxonomy (GTDB): domain Bacteria; phylum Bacteroidota; class Bacteroidia; order Cytophagales; family Cyclobacteriaceae; genus Cyclobacterium. The sequence goes on along the minus strand of JBBDSB010000695.1, from coordinate 38,602 downwards.
AAAAAGTTATCTACGGAAAAAGTCTGGGTAACATTGTAATCCAGGGTGGTTCCTGTAAAACTGTATTCAACCTTGCAGGCTCCTGCCATTAGGAATAAAAACAAGAAACAGCCACATCTTTGAAAAAGCCTATTCAGAGAGGTCATACTGTTTGATTTTTCGGTAAAGGGTCCGCTCAGAAATTCCCAGATCCACGGCTGCATATTTTCTTTTATTATGATGTTTTTTCAAGGCTTTCATGATCATTTCTTTTTCTTTCTTTTCCAGAGAAAGGGAATTATCATCCTCTTCATGTATAATGTCCTCGATTACATCTTCTTCATAAAGGTGTTTTTTGTTGTCGGTTTCTTCTGTATAATCCCTTTTTTCGGACATGGTTTCCAACATTAAAGGTAGGTTACCGGTGGTTTTTTGAGGATCTTCAAAATTTTTGGAAGACTCCATGTCATTGAATAAATTTTGGTGCTTTTTCATGATGTTTTGGTTCAACCCGCCTGATTGATACGTCTCCAGAATCAACTTCTTCAATTCCGTCATGTCCTTTTTCATGTCGAAAAGCACTTTATATAATATTTCTCTTTCTGTATAATCACTGCTATCATGCCCGGATTTTTCTCCGGATAAAGACACTGGAAGCGAACTTGGTGTTTTTGGAAGGTATTTTCCTAATGTTTCGGCATCTACCTCCCTTTCATATTCCAATAACGAAATTTGTTCAGCTAAATTTTTCAACTGTCTGATATTACCCGGAAAGGGGAATTTGGTCAGAAGTATTTTAGCATCATCGGTGAGAGAGATGGGAGCTACCTGGTATCTTTCTGAAAAATCCAAAGTGAATTTTCTGAAAAGTAAAACCAAATCGTCCCCTCTTTGACGTAATGGGGGGACGAAGATAGGGATCGTATTCATCCTGTAATAGAGGTCTTCTCTGAATTTTCCTTTTTCTACGGCCTTCAGCAAATTTACATTGGTTGCTGCAATTACCCTGACATCTGTTTTCAAAACCTTGGAAGATCCTACCTTAATGAACTCCCCGTTTTCCAGCACCCGCAGCAACCTTGCCTGTGTTCCCAGGGGCATTTCTGCAATTTCGTCCAAAAAAAAGGAACCTCCATCTGTGACTTCAAAATAACCTTTTCGCGCTTCATGAGCTCCCGTAAAGGATCCTTTTTCATGGCCAAAAAGCTCCGAATCTATGGTTCCTTCCGGGATGGCACCACAATTGACAGCAATAAATTTCCCATGTTTCCTTCGGCTTAGGGCATGGATGATCTTGGAGAAAGATTCTTTCCCGCTACCGCTTTCCCCGGTGATGAGCACTGTCATTTCGGTTGGGGCAGCCTGCATGGCCACTTGGATAGCATGATTCAACAAGGGGCTATTGCCAATGATCCCAAACCGTTGTTTTATGCTTAATATTTCTGAATCGCTGATATTAATCATGTGTTTTTCCTAAAAATCATATTATTGGTTGGCCAAATAAGGTGGCTGAGGAACAATCTGTGATTTCCACTTTCACATAATCTCCTTTTTTGTGTACGCTTGCAGGTACAATGACTACTTTATTGGCCGAATTCCTGCCTTTCAGCTGCTCATTGGACCTTTTGGAAAATCCTTCTATCAATATTTCCTGAATTTTGCCAATTTCCTTCCTGTTCCTGATCAGAGACAGTTGATTTTGTTTTTCAATAATTTCCTGAAGCCTTTGCTTTTTGATGGCCAATGGGATGTCATCCTCATATTTTTTGGCAGCCAAGGTGCCAGGCCTTTCCGAATAATAAAACATGTAGGAGAAATCATATTGGACCAACTCCATCATACTTAAGGTGTCCTTGTGTTCCTCCTCGGTTTCTGTACAGAATCCGGCAATCATATCTGAAGAAATCCCACAATCATCACCCAAGATCTCCCTTATTTTATAAACTCTTTCCAAATACCATTCCCTGTCATAGGTCCTGTTCATCAGTTCCAGAACTCTTGAACTTCCACTTTGGACCGGGAGGTGAATGTATTTGCAGATGTTTTCATACTTTTTCATGGTATATAACACCTCATCGGTGATGTCCTTGGGATGGGAAGTGGAAAATCGGACCCTTAATTCCGGGTGAATTTTAGCCACCATTTCCAATAGATCAGAGAAATGCACCACATCATGGGCAATTTCACTTTTCTTATTCAGTCTGGCTTTATTGTTTTCCTCAGTGGACCATTTATAGCTGTCTACATTCTGTCCCAAAAGGATCACTTCCTTGAAACCATTATTAAAAAGCTCCCCTGCTTCTTTTACAACCGAATGAGGATCCCTGCTTCTTTCCCTCCCTCTGGTAAAGGGAACAACACAAAAAGAACACATATTATCGCAGCCTCTCATGATAGAGATAAAAGCACTCACTCCATTGGAATTTAACCTTACGGGAGAAATATCAGCATAGGTTTCTTCTCTTGACAAAAAGGTGTTTACTCCTTTATTGCCATCTTCTGCCTGTAATACCAACAGGGGCAGATCCCTGTAGGCATCGGGCCCGACTACCAGGTCTACTAATTTTTCCTCTTCCAGCAGTTTGTCCTTTAACCGCTCAGCCATACAACCCAACACCCCAATGGTCAACCCTGGTTTTTGGGATTTTAATTGGTTAAATTGGCTGAGTCTTTTTCTTACAGTCTGTTCGGCCTTGTCCCTAATAGAACAGGTATTCAAGAAAATTACATCAGCCTGATGGTACGCTGAAGTGGTGTCAAAACCGTTTTGCTTCATGATGGACGCCACAATTTCACTGTCCGAAAAATTCATTTGACAGCCATAGCTTTCTATATAAAGCTTTTTGCCTTGTCCTGTATTATCCTCCGATGTGACTTTCACCTCACACTGTTGGTTTTCCTCTTTATTGATGATATTGATATCCTTAATTATATTTTCCATGGCTCTGCCTTTTCAGTCCGCAAATTTAATAAAATACAGACAAATTGACAGGTTATTCCCCTATTTAATATGCGATTTGTGAAGGGTGATTGAATAGTTTGATAATACCCCGGTTTTTTTGTGGAAAACCCCAAGAAATTCGTTGATTTTATTCACACCCAAAAAAGAGGTCCATTTTCTAATTGCAAATCGCCTACCATTGCCGTAAGTTCTGGTATTGTTTTTGATTAATAATTTGAAAGTGGACCTTTGGTCCACTTTTTTCGTTATCCCCTAAAAAATAGTGCCCTCGTGAAACAGGGATTTTGAATCTTTATAATACTGCCAACAAACTGCCAATACTCCATTGACCAAAATAAAACATATCATCCGTAAAATTTTTAAGATAATGGGCTGGGTGCTTTTGGCTGTCCTTACACTGGTAATATTGCTATTGGTTTGTATCCGAAGTCCCTGGGGCCAGGACCTGATTATCCAAAAAGCAACATCGTATGTGGCCAATAATACACAATCTACAGTTTCCATAAAACGGTTATTTATTACTTTCCGTGGAAATATTTATATCGAGGACCTTTATTTGGAAGATCAAAAGGGAGATACCTTAATTTACTCCAAAAATCTTGAAACCGGTATCAATCCTTTACCCCTTATTCTTAGAGGGAAAATAGATGTTGCAAGAGTGGAATGGGAAGGACTGGTTGCCCATATAGAACGCGGCGAAGATGGAAAATTTAATTTCGATTTTTTAATGGAAGCTTTTGCTTCGGGGAATAATGAGAGCAATGAGCAGACCAAAAGTGATTCCACTTCTCAAGCAGCGTCAGCGGGTATGCCTGAAATTTCTATTGGTCCGATCAGGTTATCCGGGTTTAAGCTGGAATATGAAGATCGAATGATGGGTTTGGATGCCAAATTTCGATTAGGGGCATTGGATGTAGATTTGGGTAATATAGATCTTGACAGCATGGAATTCCATGTTAAACGTTTTCATTTTGCTGATTCTGAGTTAGATTACCTTCAAACCAAACCTTTTCCCCCTTCAGATACGGATACCACGGAGTCGGTTATGCCCTTGTTGTTGATAGATGATTTAACTATTGAACAGGTTAAAGCCAATTATCAATCAGTCCCGGATGGAATCAATTCGGAAATTTCTTTGGGCAGCTTTTTTCTTAACCTTCCAGAAGCAGATTTGAAAAACCAGAAAATTTTGGTTAGGGAGGTTATGTTAAATGATTCGGAGATGATATATCGCTCCAATGCAGTAGATGCCTCTAATCAGGAGGAGCCTGAAGAGCGTTCAACCCCGGCACCGTTTTCCTGGCCGGACTGGATAATGGAAGTGGGATTGATCAAAATGGAAAATAATCGCATCTTGCTGACAAGTCGTGATGAGATGCCTAAGCGGGGAGTTTTCAACCCTAATGCCATTGCATTGAATGATTTTGACTTTGAGGTTAGAAATTTATTTCTGAAAGAACAAAAAGCAGGAATGAATTTGGACCAACTTTCTTTTGGGGAGGCATCAGGCTTTAGATTAAATCAATTTTCCTATTCTTTTTCCCTTGATAACAATACAGCTGAAATCCAGGACCTGGTATTGGAAACCGGAGCAAGCAAATTGAAGGGAGGTTTGCAATTAGATTATTCGGAAATCCAGGCATTAATAGATCGTCCTGAAAGGGTTAATTTCAGTTTAAACTTCCCGGAATTGAATATCGGTATCGGTGATGCTTTTTATTTCTCCCCTGAATTAAAAGAAAACAGCTATATGGAAGCCCTGGCTGAAAAACCCCTGTTTGCCCGTATACAGGCCCAGGGGACAATGGCTGAATTGAATCTGAAAGACATACAAGTCAATTGGGGCAATGCTACAGAGATAAAATTATTGGGTAAAATGAGTAATTTGTCTGATCCCGAAGCCTTAAATTGGAACATAGATACTTTTGAATTTACCACCACCCGAAATGATGTTTTGGCATTTGTCTCCGAGAATGATCTGGGTATAAAATTACCCGATGAAATAAATGGTGTTGTACAATCTCAGGGAAACTTAAATGCCCTTACAGCCAGCGCCGAGATCGACCTTTCCGAAGCACAAATCAATATGAAAGGTGATTTTCGACAAACAGAACTTCTTGAATTTAATTTGGACCTGGATATAGATGGACTGCCTTTGGGAAAGATGCTTCAAAACCCTGATTTAGGGACAGTATCATTTCATTTGGAAAGCTCCGGTAAAGGAAAGGGGATGTCAGATCTCAACGCCAGCTTGGTTTCTGATTTTAGAAAATTGGAACTGTATGATTATGATTACGCTGGTCTGGAATTAACTGGTGATTTAAAGAATGGGGAGGGTGCGGTAGAGTTGTTTTTTCAGGATGATAATCTGGATGTAAATTTAGTGGCTCAGATCGCATTGGACACGGTAAATTCCAAGGTTCAAGCGGAGATAAATTTAAAAGGCGCAGATCTTCAGGCGCTAAACTTGATCCCGGAAGATATCAGGGCCAGTTTTGAAATGATGCTGGATTGGGAGGGCACCCCAGAGGATTTTAGGATGGACAGTGAAATCCGGGAAGGGATGATCGTATTTGAAGAAAGGGCATATCCCATCGGTGAATTTAACTTACAGTTGGATATTCGTCCGGATTCCACGGGAATGCAATTGAAAAGCGCTATTATTAATGCTCTTTTGGCTTCAAATTCCACTCCTAATGCAACCTTCCAGGGTCTTGACAGGCATTTTAAGCGATACTTCGAAAATAATTCCGACGTGGAGGATGACAATTTTGAGCCCGTGGAATTGAGGGTGGATTTGGACCTTCAATCATCTGCCTTACTGGATCAGGTTTTATTGCCCGACCTGAATCAATTGGATCCAGCCAAAATAATGATCGGTTTTTCTGAATCTAAACATGATCTGAACGTAGATGTAGATTTTCCCTTCATTGCCTATGCAGGATTGGAAGTGGATAGCTTAGGGTTAAGGGTAAGTAGTGATGAAGAGAATTTTGGTTTTGCTTTTGGATTGGTCAGTCTGGAAACGGGTCCTTTATCGCTTGCCAGGACTTACTTTACAGGGGAGGTAGAGGAGCAAAAATTATATATGGATTTTAATGCCAGGGATGGAGAAGAAACCCTGGTTCATGTGGCCTTTGACCTTCTTTTTGAGGGAGACACTACCCTCCTTCATTTGGACCCGGAAAATGTGGTGCTGAACAAACGGGATTGGGAAATTCCGGAAGAAAACCAAATTCAATATGCGGAAAAACACCTTCAGTTCAATAATTTTGATTTGACCAGAAATAACCAATCCCTCACATTCAGCAATGCAATAGATGGAATTGAAGCTACTCACATTGGCGTGGTTTTCAGGGAATTTCGATTAAGCACCATTACAAGTTTATTGAATCCCGATGAACTCATTGCATCTGGTTTGGTAAACGGTGAATTCATCCTTGAAAATCCCTTCGGGGCGGCTGGGATCATCGCCAATATACAAGTGGAAGAAATGAATGTCCTGGAAACTCCGGCAGGAAACCTTGCCTTAAAAGCCCAATCTGCAGGAGAAGGGGATTATGATTTCAATCTTGCACTCAAAGATGGGGGAATTGACCTGGATCTTGGGGGAGAATATGTGGCAGATGCAGCAGGTGCCAACCTAAACCTTGACCTGGATTTAAATGAAGTACGCCTGGAAGTCATTGAAGGGATTACAGATGGTGCAATCGGTGATGCCGAGGGGAATATCTCTGGACATTTTACTTTACAGGGTACCACAGCAGATCCCATCTACGAGGGGGCATTTCAATTCAATCAAACTGAATTTACTTTGGCCACCTTGAATTCCAGATTCAAATTATCCGAGCAGGAGATCAACCTGGATAATGAGGGTGTATACCTAAATAATTTCACCATCAATGATCAGGATGATAATACTTTTAGAATAGATGGTGAAATTCTTACTGCCTCGCTGACCAATCCCACATTTGATTTGCAACTTGATGCCTCAGATTTTAAGGTTTTGAGTTCCTCCAGAGAGGATAATGACCTTTTTTATGGTGATGCAAACATTGATGCAGCAGTGAAAATTCAAGGAGATTTGACCCTTCCGGTGGTTAATGCAAAAATCCGAGTGAACAGTGGAACTGACCTTACATTTATCGTTCCGGAAAGCCAATTGGATGTGGTGGAACGCCAAGGGGTAGTCCGTTTTGTAAACAGAGAAGATCCTGATGATATCCTCACCCGAAGAGAGAGTGATAGGAATGCCACGGGATTTACAGGGTATAAAGTGGCTGCATTGCTCGATGTTTCCCCGGATGCCATTTTCAATGTGGTGGTGGATGAGCGTTCCGGAGATAATTTACAGATAGCTGGAGAAGCGGATTTAAAACTGAATCTGGATCCCAATGGCAGGGTGACGCTTGCGGGCAGGTATGAAGTGGAAAAAGGTCACTATGAGATGAGTTTATATGGTGTGGTAAGCCGAAGGTTTGAATTTGAAGAAGGAAGCACTTTAAATTGGGGTGGTGATCCCATGGATGCCACTTTGGATCTTACTGCCATCTATCAGGTGGAGACCTCAGCCGCAGCATTAATGGCAGCGTCAGCGGCTGGTGGCAGCAGGGAAAATATGAACAAGTACAGGCAGGAACTACCTTTTTTGGTGTTTTTGGATTTGAATGGAGAACTTTTAAGGCCTGAAATTTCCTTCCGTTTGGATATGCCCGAAGAACAGAAAGGTGCAATAGGGGGGACAGTATATTCCCAGATCCAACAACTCAACGGCCAAGAAGGAGAATTGAACAGACAGGTATTTTCATTATTGGTGTTGAACAGGTTTTTCCCCGACAGTGGTGCCGAAGGGGGAGGAGGAGGAACTACCGCCATGGCCAAATCCAGCGTAAGCCAAATGCTTTCAGGACAGCTCAACAGCCTATCAGACAATCTTCTGGGAAACTCTGGCTTTGAAGTGGATTTGGATTTGGACAGTTACCGAGATTACCAGGGTGCCAGCCCCCAAGACAGGACCCAGTTAAATGTAAATGCCAAAAAACGGTTTATGGACGACCGACTTATTGTACAAGTGGGCAGTCAGATTGATATCGAAGGCAGTTCCCAAGCTCAGGAATCAAGTAGTGGCATGCTGGGGAATGTGAGTGTGGAATACTTATTGACCGAAAATGGCAGATATAGGGCAAGGGGATTCCGGAAAAACCAATTTGAAAGTATTATTGATGGACAGCTCTTAGTGACCGGTTTATCTTTAATATTCAATCGTGATTTCAATAGATTTCGTGAATTATGGTGGGGTACTGAAACCAAAAGAAATGGTGGCCCACCAGAGGATGATGATGAAAATGAGGCTACCCAGGAAGGACAACCAAAAAAAGAAAGTGAAGAGGATGAAGATTATTAGCATACATAATTTTTTCATACCAGGGCACCTCATTTTGCTTGGAGGTATCCTGGTGGCAGGTTGTAGTGTGAAGCGCTTTATGCCGGAAGACGAGTTCTTGTACACCGGAGGGGAGATAAATATAGAAAAGGATGAACCCATTGGAGGAATAAAAGAAGTTAGAGGGGAAATGGAAGACCTGGTAAGGCCGGAACCTAACCGCAAAATTTTGGGCATGAGAATTGGGTTATGGGCTCATTACAAGGGGAGTAAGGAAAATCCCGGTTTTATCAACCGATTCTTAAAAAATAAAATTGGCGAAGAGCCGGTTTATCTGAGTGAAGTCAGCCCTCCCCGGACAGAGGAAATCCTTCATAACAGACTGGAAAATAAGGGCTATTTTTTTTCTGAAGTCCGTTCGGAGGTGATCCAAGAGGATAAATATGCATCGGTGGATTATGAGATTTTATTAAAAGCGCCTTATACCTTAAAAACCTACCAATATGATCATGATAGCCTGGCCATAGACAAAGAAATCAGAGATTTAATGGAATCCACCCAAATTGAGGAAGGTGATCGATTTGATTTAAACCTCTTAAAGGAAGAAAGGGAAAGGTTGGATGTGGCCTTGAAGAAAAGAGGTTTTTATAATTTTAATCCCAATCTTTTGGTTTTTGAAGCGGATACCAACCAATATGATGAAAAGCATTTTGATTTGTTTCTAAGGCTGAAAGAAAATACACCAGAGGAAGGAATCGTTCCCTATGAAATCCAGGACATCAAAGTTTACCCCAATTATTCCATAGACAATTATGGAGAAAAGACCGATACTACCGAAGTAAGGGGGATTAAATTTATTCAGGAAACAAAAGCATTTAAACCTGAATTGATGGAACAATACATTTTGCTGGATAAAGGAGAAAAATTTGACAGCAGAAAATCCAGATTGACCAGCAATCGCCTATCAGGAATCGGCAATTACCAGTATGTGAATATAAGGTATGAGGAAGACAGTTTGATCAGGGATGGCATGGGCGCCCTGGATATGAAAATCTATCTTTCACCCATGGATAAAAGATCGCTTCGGGCTGAATTGCAAGCGGTTTCCAAATCAAATAATTTCGCCGGACCGGCCTTACTGCTTTCATATAAAAACCGAAACCTGTTTTTAGGTGGGGAGTTGTTTAACCTGACCGCAAAATTCGCCTATGAGACCCAGATTGCAGGTGGCCAAAGGGAAGGTTTAAATTCACTGGATTTGGGATTGAAAGGAGACCTTATTTATCCACGAGTAGTTTTTCCAATTAAAATCCGTGAACGTTTTGCTTATTCGGTACCCAAGACCAAAATCAGTCTGGGGACTGAGTTTCAGGACAGGAGCAAACTTTACCGGCTGAGCACCCTGTCCGCTTCTTATGGTTATTTCTGGAATGCGAATCGTTTTGTTTATCACGAAATCAATCCCATTAATTTAAATTTTGTACACCTTTCCAATACAACCGAGGAATTTGAAGTGATTTTGGATAACAATCCGTTTTTGAGACAAAGTTTCGATGAGCAGTTTATCGCTGGGGTTACTTATAGTTTTGCCTTCAATAAATTAATGGATACCTACCGAACACATAGTATTTTTTTTGGCGCAAATCTGGATTTTGCAGGCTTCGGATTGAACGGCCTAAATGAGTTGGTCAATTCTGAAAATCCCAATACGTTTTTGGGATTTAATTATGCCCAATATTATAAAGCCGATATAGATTTCAGATACTATTGGAGGTTTTCTGAAGATAATTTAGTGGCTACCAGGTTATTTGGTGGTCTTGGACTTCCCTATGGAAATTCGAATTCTTTACCTTTTGTAAAGCAGTTTTTTTCCGGCGGTCCCAATAGCATCAGGGCATTCCGCATCAGGTCCCTCGGGCCTGGGACTTACCGGTCAGATCAGGAAGGCATCGGAGGTTTTTTCGATCAGGCTGGTGATATTAGGCTTGAAGGAAACCTGGAATACCGGTTTCCCATTGTTCCTTATTTGAAAGGGGCTGTTTTTGCAGATGCAGGCAATGTCTGGCTGGTCAATGAAAACGAGGCTTTGCCAGGAGGTCAATTTACCTCAGACTGGTTTAGTCAGCTTGGCGTGGGTGCTGGAATTGGATTACGGGTAGATGTGGAGTTTTTCGTGATCAGGTTTGATTTGGCCACGCCCTTAAGAAAACCATACCTTCCTGAAGGTGAAAGGTGGAATAATTCCTTTGAAGTAAGAAACAGCCAATGGAGAAGAGAAAACCTGGTTTTTAATTTTGCTATCGGGTATCCTTTTTAGTGAAGTTTTACTTCCCGAATGAATGGCCCCTGATGATTTCATCGGATAATATTTAAGCGGATTTCTATTCCTTCTAATATTAATTTGGGGCTTTTTGACCTTTATTAGCTGTTGATTTCAATTCGTTTTTTACTTTTTTCAGACTGTAAAGATACCCTAACATAATAGGGGTTACTAAAGCAAATACGGCCAGATTACCAAGGCCTTTTGCTTTTTTCATGGCAACAGTGGAGAAAATAATGGCCAAGGGTACGCCGTATTTTATTCCAAAATCAAAATATTTTTCCTGTGCGTTCATGCTTGCTAAAATTTAAATAAAATTTTATTTTTTCATTTAAATGATAACAAGGATAGTGCCGAAAATTCAAGGGATTATTCAAATATATTTCAGTAATCGAAACTTAATTGTTCCCCGAAAGTCAATTCAATACTTTCCCCACCCAGGTTGGAAATACTTATTCCCAATAATCGGATGGGTTTAGTAATCTGCTCCTGTTCCATTAAGGTCAAAACTATTTGTTGAATTTCCGCTAAAGCCAGGATATCAGGATGACTTTTGCTTCGGCTAAGAAGCGAAAAGTCATTGTATTTGATTTTTAGGGTAACTGTTCTTCCCTGGGTCTTGGCTTTTTCCAATCTGAAAAAAAGCACCTTAAGCAGGTCCATCAGGGCATTTTCGATGTCTGCCATTTCGAAGATGTCTTTCTCAAAGGTTTTTTCCACACCCAGTGATTTTCGGATACGATTTGGTTTTACCTCACTTTGATGAACCCCGCGAACGATATCATAATAATGCAAACCTGATTTCCCAAACCGTTTTACCAGAAAAGAGAGGGAATATTGTTTCAGGTCCCAGCCATTGTGGATGCCCAGATTTTTCATCTTTTGGGCCATGACCTTTCCCACGCCATAAAATTTCTCAATGGGCAATTTTTCTAAAAAGACATTTGCTTTTTCCGGGGGGATGACTGCCTGCCCATTGGGTTTGTTCAGGTCTGAGGCTACTTTTGCCAGAAATTTATTGTAAGAAATTCCTGCAGAAGCATTCAATCCTATTTCTTGCCGGATTCTTTCCCGGATTTCTTTTGCAATAAGTGTGGCTGAGGGAAGGTTAAAATGATTTTCGGTAACATCTAAAAATGCTTCATCCAGGGAAAGTGGTTCCACTAGTGGGGTGTATTCCAAAAAAATTTTTCTGATGGCATTGGATATTTCCTTATACCGATCAAATCTTGGGGGTACAAATATCAGCCTGGGGCATTTCATTGCAGCCAACTTGGCTGACATGGCAGATCTGACACCGAATTTTCTTGCTTCATAACTGGCTGCAGCCACTACGCCCCTTTCTTTATTGCCACCAACAGCCACAGGCTTTCCCCTGAGATTCGGATCGTCCATCTGTTCCACCGATGCAAAAAAAGCATCCATATCTATATGTATGATTTTTCTATGGGAGGCCATAGGTCAGTTAAATTCGGTTGTTACACTCCCTGGGCAATCATGGCCCTGGCCACTTTCTCAAAAGCGCCGATATTGGAAGCATTTTGGTAATCGTTTGGCTTGAGCTGATGTAAAAGGATGGTCTCCTGGCATTTTTCATGGATACTTTTCATGATGGTCCGTAATTCCTTTTCCAAGGTGATCCTGGTCCAGTAATTTCCCTGCCGATTTTGGGTAATTTCCAGTCCGGAAACGGCCACGCCACCTGCATTGGCCGCTTTGCCGGGTCCGAAAAGAATATTCGTTTTTTGCAGATAGCTGATGGCTTTGGAAGAGACAGGCATATTTGCCCCTTCTGCCAGGAGGATCAATCCATTATTTCTTAGGGTTTTGGCATCCGATTCATGCAATTCATTTTGAGTGGCACAGGGAAAAGCACAGTCTGCCGGAATGGACCACATATTTTTATTTTGACTTTTGGAAAAACTTGAATTGCTGAATTTTTTGGAATAGGCTGCTATGCTTTTCTTGTGATGATTTTTGATACTTTTGAGAAAGTCCAATTTATTTTCATCCATTCCGTCAGGATCATAAATAAATCCTGTTGAATCTGAAAAGGCCACCACTTTTGCTTTTTCATGCAACAATTTTTCAATGGCATATTGGGAAACATTACCTGCCCCTGACACAAGACATGTTTTGTTTTCCAGTGTTTCATCAATTTCAGACAGCATGAATTGGGCAAAATGGATGAGGCCGTAACCTGTGGCTTCGGTCCTGAGTTGGGACCCCCCCCAGTCCAATCCTTTACCGGTAAGGGTTCCCTGAAATTCATTTTTTATTTTTTTAAAAGCGCCGAATAGGTATCCGATCTCCTTTTCGCCTACACCCATATCACCCGCCGGGACATCTGTGAAATGCCCAATATGTCTATAGGCCTCCATCATCCAAGCTTGGCAAAAGTGCATGATTTCCGTATCGGATTTGCCTTTGGGATCAAAATCAGCCCCCCCTTTGCCTGCCCCTAAAGGTAGTCCTGTCAATGCATTTTTAAAGGTCTGCTCGAAAGCAAGGAATTTGAGGATACTTTGGTTGACGGATGGATGAAACCTTAACCCGCCTTTGTAGGGACCGATAGCACTGTTCATTTGTACCCGGTAGCCTTTGTTTACCTGAACTTGGTTTTGGTCATCTGTCCAGCACACTTTGAAACTGATCGTCCGTTCCGGCTCGCAAAGCCTTTCAAAAACCTTCTCATTTATATACTGTTTATTTTGTTTTAAAATAGGCTTTATACTATTAAATACCTCTTCCACTGCTTGGTGAAATTCTGTTTCATTTTGGTTTTTGTCTTTTACAGAATTTAAAATGTGCTCAATTGTTGCCATTGAATAAGGTTTACTGGGTTTTATATAAAATCATTAATTCTAAAATATACTTTTAATTTTTCAAAGCTTTAATAATGCCGTCCGCTTTTAAAAGACATTCCTGGTATTCGTCCTTTGCATTGGCATCAAAAGTAATGGCACTACCTACTCCAAAATAAAATTCTTTACGGGAACAATCCACAATCAGGCTTCTAATGATGACACAAAAATCAAAATCCCCATTAGGTTGGATATATCCCAAAGTTCCTGAAAACCAGGAACGCTTAAATTTTTCATAGTGGTCAATTAATTCCATACATTTTATTTTTGGGACGCCAGTCATACTTCCCATGGGAAAAGTTCTGGCGATGATATCCTCAAAAGTAAGGCCGGGCTTTAATGTACATGAAACTGTGGATACCATTTGGGTGATTTGTTGGAAACTATAAATACCAAATAACTCCGCTACCTGCACCTCTCCCACCTGACTTACCCTGGACAAATCATTTCTCATCAAATCTACAATCATCAGGTTTTCGGATTTTTCCTTTTCGCTGTTCGCCAAACCCTCCTGCAAGAACTTGTCTTCCTCATCATTATCACCTCTTCTGATACTTCCTTTAATAGGCTGGGTTAATAATTGGTTTCCGGTTTTCTTCAGGAATCGCTCTGGAGAAGCAGTCAATATTGCCAAATCCGCAGCTTTAAATAAAGCACTGAAAGGCATGGGAGAATATTGACACAAACTAAAATAAAGTTCTATTGGGCAGCAGGGAGAGCGTTTACCATGGTATCCCATACAAAAATTCATCTCATAAATATCACCTTGAAGTATATGTTCCTTAATAGTATTAAAAACTTTTCCATATTCCTGACGGGTATGTGAGGGATAAATTTCTACCGTTCTTTTCGACTGGTTGATTTTTTGATCAAACCCAGCGATGGTGGACCAAATTAAATTTGGTTCTACGCAGGTAATGGTGGCTGATTTTTCGTGGATAGAGATAGTAATCTCCGGAGAAAAGAATAAACTATCCGGACAATCTACCCATGCAGGATTTTTACTTTCCAGTTTTTCATATTTGTTTTTTTGATCATAGCCTATGATTCCGATTTTTGCTTTATCAGCTGGTAATTGGGCTATTTGTTCCAAGGGAACGGCCTTTTTTCCTGCATATAAGGTATGGTGAAAGGCACCATGGGGGTAATCAAGCCCGTTTGGGTTGAAATAACAGAAGTAGGGATAGCAATCATTAACCCAAGCCAACATCTTTTTAATCCATTGTTGCGTAATCTCAAAAGTTTCAGTGGAAATAGCATCAACTACCATACTGGCAAAAATAAGGATTTGGGAATAAAAAAGGGGACAAATTGTCCCCTTATGCTAAGGTTTCCACTGATCCAGTGCGTAGGAGCATCAGGAGCAATTTCAGTTGAACTTTTTGGGGTGTTTTCAGACTCAAATTGTTCTTCGTTTTCTACTGAATCCGTATCACTGAATGTGCTGATGGAAGTGATTTCAAAAGTAGCCTGGGGATGATTGGCCGCATCAAAGAAGTCATCGGATTGTAGGTGATTCCATAACTTACCATGATCTTCCGTACCTTCTTCCTTATCATGGATTTCCAGATGGGTAATATCAAAAGTAAAGTTACCTGCTTTGATATCCGAGCCTTCTACAGTAAGAGACCCGTCAGTAACCGGAATGATTCCGAAATGCTGACCTGTGGGTTTATAACCTCTCCAATTGACTTTGCTCGCATCCATATCCAATGACAAGGTATCCCCGGTAGCCTGGACTACTTCCATTTCTTCAGAAGTTTCCACGGTTTCCGTACTTTTTCCACATCCGAATGCCAGCAAGGTGGCTGATATAATAATTCCTGATAGTTTCAATGATTTCATAATGATTGGTTTTGTCAAAGTATATATGCACTTAGACTGTTATTGTTTGGAAAAGTTCATTTATTTTAAAAAAAATTGAAGTTTAATGAAGTATTGTTAATTTTGGTTCTAAAATATTGGTAAAACAGAAATTTATGGCACTAATTAAAAAGATAAAGGAAAAGGCACCGGAATGGGGGGAAGGTTGTTGGTTAGCTGATAATGCCACCTTGGTGGGGGATGTTGTCATGGGTAAAAACTGTACGGTTTGGTTCAATGCCGTGGTGAGAGGAGATGTACATTACATCAGAATCGGTGACAATACCAATATCCAAGACGGGGCCATCATTCATTGTACCTATCAAAAATCCCCAACGGTGATAGGAAGTAATGTTTCCATTGCCCACCATGCCCTGGTGCATGGATGTACGATAAAAGACAATGTACTTATCGGTATGGGTGCCATAGTGATGGATAATGCCATTATCAATGAGGGGTCGGTTATTGCTGCGGGTGCAGTGATTTTACCAGGTACTTTCGTCGAAGAAAACAGCATTTATGCCGGCGTACCAGCCAAAAAAATAAAGGACACCGGAGCGGAGATGTTAGCGGTCATAAAGCGAACGGCAAACAACTATCCAATGTATGCTTCATGGTATAAGGAGTGAAATATTTTATATTGTTTCCCCGGGCCTGAATCGCATTTTTTCAGGATAAGGAAAGGCATGGATCAGTTCTCCTTTCCGGATCTGATCCTGTATGTTTTGCCATGCTTTGGGATCAAATAATTCAGGATTGGACTGTATGAAATAATCTTTTACATCGCTTCTCCCGATCATGAATTTTTTAAAATCCTCTGGGAAAACATCGTTTTTATTGATTTCATACCAGGGTTCGGCTGCATAAACCTGTTCGAAATTTTCCGGTTTGGGTTTATTCCTGAAATTCATGTCAACCAGAAATTCAATTTCATCATAATCATAAAAAATAACCCTTTTCTGACGGGTTACCCCGAAGTTTTTGATCATCATATCACCTGGAAAGATATTGGCTTGGGCCATTTGGAGAATGGCATTGGCATATTCATCGACAATGTGTCTGGCATCAGCCAGATTACATTCTTCGAGATATAAATTCAAGGGGATCAACCTTCTTTCTATGTAAAGGTGCTTAATGATCAGGGTGTCACCTTTTATTTCCAAAAGGGAATTGGAGTTGTTTTTTAATTCCTTCATCAAATCCGGATCCATGCGGTCCAAAGGCAACTTAAAATTTTCAAATTCATGGGTGTCGGCCATTCTTCCCACCCGGTCATGCAAACCTACCAATTTGTACTTTTCCTTAACCTGTTGCCGGGTCATCGTTTTAGGAGGCTCAAAGTGATCCTTGATTAATTTAAATACAATATTAAAGGAAGGTAAGGTGAAGACCGCCATCACCATTCCCTTGATGCCCTTTGCCGAAACAAACAGATCATTGCTGTTTCTGAGGTGATGGGTGAAATCCCTATAAAATGCTGTTTTCCCATGTTTGTTAAAGCCAATGGCATTATAAACTTCGTAGGGTCTTTTGTGCTTGATGACCGAGTTCAGAAAATAGACGGTTTGAGAAGGAATTTTAATAGCCGCCATAAAATAAGAACGGGTATAACTGAATATGCTACTCATGATATTCGGATCAAAAATCAGGGTATCTGCGAATATTCCTTTTTCATTATGTACAAATGGGATGATAAAGGGCATCCATTTATTTCCTAAAAAAGTTCGGCCGATCAAATAGGCGGCTTTGTTTCTATAAAATTTGGTTTTCAATACCTGGGTGGTGGTATCGGCCTTTGCCTTATACCGGGACAGGATCACTTCCCTGACACCATTTACCAGGTGTTGAATATCTTCCTCCTTTTGATAGTAGGGAGCTCCAAAATCAAAGTCCTCAAGTATTTTTAGGAAAATAGCCGAAAGTTTCCAATTGGCCGGGTAATTAAAAAAAAGATCCTCTTTCCATTCAGAAAAAGGAGGAGGAAAGGGATCTTCCACAAACATCAAGTCCTCATCAATTATTTTACCCGGAAAGGTTTTCCTAAATACCGAATTGAAAAAGGTGGAGGCAAGTTCCCTATCAGGCCTGTGAACAATAGCTTCTGCATATTGCTCCTTTAATTGTCGCCATTGATTTCTGTCTGAAGCGTTCTCCATTAGGATAAGTTGGCATTCCAAAACAATTTTCTGTAGGTGATCCTTGTATAATCTTAATCTTTTTTTATGATGCTGTTGGAGTGCTGCCCAATTTCTTTGCACAAATTTTTCTGGAATAATATGAGTGATTGAATTGAATTCGAGAATATAAGTTTCAAATCCCTTCAGGATAACCGATACTGTTTTTTTTGTTTGGCTATGATCCATGGCATTTATTTCCGCATAAAATTGCATTAAATATCCGCTATGACCCAATATTAGAAAGAATATTATGGTCAGATGGGATGTTTTAGCGTATTTGAAATGATTGAATAATTCCTTAATTTTCGTTCGAGTTTATTCATTTATTGAATAAAACCAAATAGGTTTAATAAATTTGATAAATGGAATAAAGGCCTGGACCATGTTCAGGCCTTTATTGTATACCCATTTAATCAGACGGTATGAAATTTTATGAGTTGGTTAATTATCTTGATAGTGCGTTAAAAGCACCTTTGCCGGGAAAGAAAGGACAGGTGCTCATGGCGCCAAAACCGATTGAAGATGCGCGGTTTGAACCCGAACGCATGAAAAGGGCTAGAAAAGGAGCCGTATTGTTGCTAATTTATCCCGGTAAGGCTACCGTTCTGGTTCCATTTATCAAAAGACCTATATATTTGGGAGTACATAGTGGTCAAGTCGCTCTTCCGGGAGGTAAAATGGATCCTGGTGACCCTGATCTTGAATATACCGCATTGCGAGAAACTGAAGAAGAAATAGGAGTGGATAAAACATCTGTAAAATTATTAGGTCAACTATCAGCGCTTTATGTTTCGCCCAGTAATTTTTCGATAGTGCCTTTTGTAGGGTTTACGGAAAATCCACCGGAGTTTAAACCCGATCCAAGAGAAGTGGATAAACTTATCACCTGCGATTTTAGCCAATTGATATATGCGGGAGTGAAAAAGGAAAAAACCATGGAACCCTATCAGGGTGTCAATATAGTTGCACCCTATTATGAAATCGGCGGGGAAATGGTTTGGGGAGCCACCGCCATGATACTGAGTGAATTTCTTTTGATTTTAAAATCATCAAATCTTTAAAAATGGAATATATCAGCAATGATGCGGTAGTCTTTGGCTTACTAATGGGGATTTTGGGGCTGGTATTTTATACTTCCTCCCTTGATCATATATTTTTTAAAAAATTTTACCGGTTTGTGCCCACCATATTATTGTGCTATTTCTTACCCGCTCTTTTGAATACTTTTGGCATCATTTCAGGATCGGAGTCCCAATTGTATTACGTGGCTTCCAGGTACATGTTGCCGGCATCTTTGGTATTACTTACCCTGTGCATTGATATCAAGGGAATTTTGAAATTGGGACCAAAAGCCCTGATTATGTTTTTTACGGGTACTTTTGGAATTATACTGGGGGGTCCTTTGGCTTTGTACTTTGTGTCCATGTGGTATCCAGAAGCCTTGGGAGGGTCTGGCGCAGAAGAGACATGGAGGGGGCTTGCCACCATAGCAGGCAGTTGGATTGGGGGCAGCGCCAATCAAACAGCGATGTTGGAGGTTTTCGGTGCCAGCCCTATCCTGTTTAGCCAAATGATTGCCGTGGATGTAATCGTGGCCAATATTTGGATGGCCTTTCTATTGTATTGGGCTGCCAACCCGGAATTCATTGATAAAAAGTTGAATTCGGATACCAGTGCATTGGGTGAACTAAGGGAAAAGGTGGAAAATTACAGAAAGGGAATTATGAAAATACCCACCCTGGCGGATACCATGTCCATATTGGGCTTGGCATTTGTCGTAACGGGCGCGGCACATTTTTTTGGTAATTTATGGGCCAATGGAATAGCCGAAAACTATCCTGGCTTAAAACAGTATTCTTTGGATTCGAATTTTTTCTGGATCATCATAATTGCCACGACGGGGGGGATACTTCTTTCCTTTACCAGGGCCAGGCGTCTCGAGGGTGCAGGGGCTTCCAGAATAGGCAGCGTATTGTTATATATCCTGGTGGCCACCATCGGCATGCAGATGGATTTAAGGGCTTTATTGGACAATCCTGTTTTTTTCCTTATTGGGATCGTTTGGATGATGGTACATGTTTTCCTTATGTTATTGGTGGCCTACCTTATCAAAGCCCCGTTTTTTTATGTGGCGGTCGGTTCCCAAGCCAATGTTGGGGGCGCTGCTTCGGCACCCATTGTAGCATCGGCATTTCATCCTTCTTTGGCACCTGTAGGGGTATTGTTGGCTGTTTTGGGGTATGGGGTAGGGACCTACGGGGCTTATTTATGCGGGATTTTATTGCAATGGGCATTTAGTGGTTAAAGTTTATGGAAATGGGAAAATACCGAAAATTTATTTTTGTTTGTACCGGATCAGACTGTAAGAAAAACGGCTGTAAAGCTTTTCTGAAAGAAATAAAAAATATCCTCTCCCATGAAACCAACAAGGGTAAATATAAAATGGTCAAAACAAAATGTATGGATTTCTGTAAATCCGGTCCAATAGCCGTGGTGAACAATGAAATCATTAAGGACGGAGATTTTGAGGATTTACGGAAAAAAATATAATTTCTATAGAAAAAGTTATATTTGAATGGTAAAATTAAATGCACAAAAGAATTAAAGTTGGATTTTAAAGTATTAAAATTCTAAATTTAGAATATTGTTGTTAAATTAAGTTTTTATATTTAGCCTTTCAAATTAACCAATTGATAATCAGTTTAAATTCGGGAAAGTTTACAAAAATTGTCTATTTTGAATAATGGAAAAAGGATTGGTAAAAAGTTTCCTTCATGATAAAAAAAACCAGAAATTATTTTTGGTTTTTGATGAGTGCCAGGTCATTTTTAGTGAGGGTAATTGGGAAGCTATAAAAAATCCAGGTAATAATTGGGAAGACCACCTTGCCTCATTTTCGGGATTGGAAAAGGAAATCAAGTTATTTTTTAAGCAAAACCCTGACCTTCAATTGACAAAAGTATTCTCTCTTAGAAGAGAGGAAATGGAATTTGAAATACAAATAATCGGTAAAACCCTCCCTGGCAAAGGAAAAATTTGCATGGTCAATGGCTTCGCTCCCTCGCCTGATTACTTACTTCAGGAAAGTCATTCTCTCAAGGATTCCCCAAAAAAACCCTCGTTAAACACGGATGTGGATATACTTTTGCATAGGAAAATCGAACTCGAAAGAATGATCAACTGGGTATCGACCAGTTTTTTAAATGCAACGGATGATGAATGGGATTTTGTTTTTAAAAAAGCCATGTCCTTGATGGGCTTATATCAAAATGCGGATAGGTCAAACTTTTTTTTGGTGCATCATGATTTGAAAATTTTGGAATGTGTTTTCGAATGGAAAAAGGCACAGGAAGAAGATGAAAAATTAATTTATCAATCCCTCTCCTTTTCAGGTCAGGAAAGCTTTATTCATGAATTGGCAGAAAGTGGAATTAGGGTTGTACCTGATTTGGAGGAAATGAAGGAGAGTTTGGCCTTTGAAAAAATCATTGCGCATAAATTTGATGTCAAATCCTTTATTTCGGTTCCTATTTTTGCAGAAAACAAACTCCTGGGAGTGTATACCTTGAGTAATGCCGAAAGCAATCCGCATTGGGCATCCGGTTTTAAGGATATATACGTTTTGCGGCAACTGGGAGATGTATTTGGAGCAGCCATTTTAAACCGGTCCACTAAATCAGAATTGTTCAGAAATGAAAAACTTTTGAGCTCTACGGAGATTTTAGCCAAATCAGGTTCCTGGCGTTTTAATAATGGGGACAGGAAAATTTATTTTTCGAAAGGCATTAACCGAATTTTTGAGTTGGAGACCAATGTGGAAGTAATGAGCATCAGAAATTTTTTAAATCTCATCGGTTTAGAGGACAAGGAAAAGGTGAGGGCGAAAATTCAAAAGGCGATTTATAAGAGAAAAGCAGTTTCCGGTGATTTTATTTATACCAACTCGAATGGAAAAGAAAAATACATTGCGTACGGCATTCAGGTAAATCAATTAAGTTCCCAAAATAATCTGGAGGTATTTGGTTATTGCAATGATATCACCGAAAAGAAAACAGTTGAGAGAAAATTGCTCTTTGAGTCCCAAATATTGGCACAAGTCAATGAATCCATTTATGTTACCGATTTGAATCTCAAAGTAATTTATATGAACCAGGCCGCTATTTTTGAGGGGGAACCTAAACCTGCTGAACAGGGCAAGATCAGTGATTTTTTTCAAATTATGAATGCCCCATCCCAATCTTTTAAAGGCTTGGTTCAAAAAGCCAATGAAGCAGGGATTTGGGTGGAAGATGTTCCGATGTTGGACAATTCCGGTAATGTCCAACCTTATGAAGTTTCGGTCAAACCCATTCAAAATTTGGAAGTGGAAAAAGTCGGGTATTCTTTTCTTATCCGAAACCTTACCTCAAAGATCTTAAGGGAAGATTTGGCCAAAAAAGCAAAGATTATTATCGAAAACAGTCCGGCAGTGCTGTTTGTTATTGACCCTCATTTGGATTTTCAATTCACCTATGTGACGGAAAACATCCGACAATTTGGTTACAAAGCCGAGCAGCTCTTAAAAGAAAATGCCACTTTGAAACAATTGATATTTTCAGGTGATCTTTGTGTCTTTGAAAAGGAGTTGTTTCGCCCTGATCGGACCCAATACAGCCGAGAATACCGATTGCTTAAAGCGAATGGGGATCACATTTGGGTGGAGGATAAAATCAGACCGATTTATGATCAGGCAGGAAATGTAATACTTTAT
The DNA here is from genome assembly GCA_040905205.1 of Cyclobacteriaceae bacterium. GTDB lineage: Bacteria > Bacteroidota > Bacteroidia > Cytophagales > Cyclobacteriaceae > Cyclobacterium. Next base: position 16,304 of record JBBDSB010000695.1, on the reverse strand, counting down.
GAAGGATTGTTTCAGGATGTTACAGAAAGGAAAAATGACCGGTTGGAAATTGAAAACATTAAAAACAGGTACCGCGTTCTTGCCTCCAATATTCCTTTTACCAATGTTTTTTTAATTGACAGGAGCCTTTCCTACCTGGTAGCGGAAGGGTCCAATTTTAAATACTGGGGATTGGATAAGACCTATTTTGAGGGAAAAACCATCTATGAAGCCCATACCACCAATATTCAGGAAATTGCTCCTCTGGTGGACGAAGCCCTGCTAAATAGGAATACGGTAAGCAAAACACTTAACTATATGAACCGTGTTTATGAACTTACGGCCAAACCTATCTTTTATGGAGATAACCTGGAATATATTTTAGGTATTGTCAGGGATATTTCCGAAGAATTCAAAGCAAAAAAAGAATTAAAAAAGAGCGAAATAAAATATCGAAATCTTGTAGAAGAATCTACGGAAATCATTTTTTCCATTACCGCCCACATGGAATTGAGCTATGTTTCCCCAAATATTAAGCAATTTTTAGGATACGAAACCTTTGAATTTACAAGTGGAGACTTTACCGATTATCTCCACCCTGAGGATGCCTTGGCGTTTTTGGAAAACCAAGAGAATCCTATCAATTATTTTCAAAAAAACCCTGTTTTTGAATTTAGATTGAGGCATAAAAAGGGCCATTACAGGGTTTTTAGTTCAAGTGGAAAAGTCATCAGAGATGAAAAGGGTGAGATAAGGTACTATACAGGAATCGCCAGGGATATTACCAAGCTAAAAGAAACGCAGAAGGAACTTTACAAGGCAAAGGAAAAAGCTGAATCAGCCCTCAATGCAAAAAGCCAGTTTTTATCAGTGATGAGCCATGAAATTAGGACACCTATGAATGCGGTAATTGGACTTTCCCATTTGCTGTTGGAAGAAAATCCTAGAGAAGATCAATTGGAAAACCTTCGCACCTTGCAGTTTTCAGCTGAAAATTTATTGGGGCTTATTAATGACATTTTGGATTTTAACAAAATCGATAGTGGTAAAATTGAGCTGGAAAAGGTACCTTTCGAGCCCAATAACCTGATCAATAGGCTCACCCATTCCTATGCCTATCAGGTAAGGGAAAAATCCTTGGAAATGATTTTCGAACCTGATAGGAATATTCCAAAATACCTGATCGGTGATCCAATGCGGATCGCACAGATATTGAATAATTTAATAAGTAATGCAATAAAATTTACCGACAGGGGTTTTATTAAGATTTCCCTGAAATTGGCCAACCAATCCGATGAAATGGTAAAAGTCCGATTTACGGTTCAGGACACGGGTATTGGCGTACCAGCTAACAAGGTGGAGAGTATTTTTGAGGCCTTTACCCAGGCGAGTTCTGATACGACCAGAAAATATGGGGGAACCGGTTTGGGACTTGCCATTGTGAAAAAACTTAGCAAATTGTTTGGATCAGACATTCATATTGATTCCAAAGAAGGTGAAGGTTCAACTTTCTGGTTTGAAGTAAATTTTGAAATACAAAAGGGAATGGAAGGAAAATTGTTGTCGGACAATAAGGGGTATCAGGAAAATAACCTGGAAGCTAAGCGGATCTTGGTGGCTGAAGACAATCAGGTAAACCAAATACTTTTAAAAAAATACCTTTCCAAATGGGGAGTGGGTGAAATCATGTTTGCAATTAATGGAAAGTTGGCCCTGGAGTTGTTTTTTAAAAATGACTTTGATTTGGTGTTGCTGGATTTACAAATGCCCGTCATGGATGGCTTCGAGGTGGCCAAAATAATTCGCAAACTGGATTTGGTGGCCAAGAAAAACATTCCTATTATCGCATTGACGGCATCATCCTTATTGGAGGTTAAAGATCGATTGGAAGAATCGGGAATGGATGATTATATATCCAAACCATTTACCCCTGAAAACCTTTATGGAAAAATCATCAAATACCTTTGATGTTTATTATGTTTTTTCTATGGTTACCCATCTGCACATTGCAATCAAAATTGATAACAATACAGCCTTCTGAAAATCTATGAGATCAATCGTTTTAATTTTTGTTGCTTTTTTGGTTTTTTCCTTAGATGCTAAGTCACAAAATAAATCGACAGAGCGCTCCACGGTATATTTTCTGGGAGGAACCTCTGGTTCCAACATCAGGGAGTTTAATGAAATGCTACAAAACAAGGGGATAAGCCCATTGAGAGGCGGGTACACCACTTTTGGATTAGGCTACCAATACAGATTCAATGATTTCATTGTGGGATTTGAGCTTTACCAGAACAATGGATCCAAAAGTATATTCAGGGGATATCATTTGGATTCCAGGACTACCCGGTTTTTCGCCAATGTGGGTTATTCACTTACGGAAGAGGGAAGGTTCCATCTGGTTCATTACATGTCATTGGGAGTTGGATACCTCAATTTTCAAATGTTAAAAGATGAAAGAAAGGTAGAAGACCTTGGCCAATTTCTTGAAAATCCTGCCCAGGGTTTTGTACTGAGGAAAAATGATATTCAAAAAGGCAGTGAAAATTTCGGGTCATTCCTTACTGAAATTGGTTTTCAGTTTGGTTATGATTTTGAACTCCCTGGCCTGGAGGAGACCGTGGGAATTATGGGGAAATTCGGTTATTCTTTTAGTCCCTTTGAGGATTCATGGCGGATAAATGGAACCTCATTTGATAATTTGCAAAGTGGTGCGTTTTTTAGGATTGGCACCGATATTTCTATGCCGAGCCAAAACCTGTTTTTTCCGGATGCCGGTTTGGGTATCCATATTTTTTATGGTTTAAATTTTAAAAGTCCTAACGCACTGAATGAAATGCTCGAAGAACATGGATACCAACCCTTCGATAAAATTCCCGGGAATTTTGGTTTAAAGGTTATTGGAGAAAACAGGAGAAGAGTCTATGCCATAGATATTTTTAATATTTCGAATAAAGCCACTGGAAACGAAGCCTATACTCAGACCCTGAATAGTGTAAGGGTTTATGGCAATTATGGTTACCTGCTTTATAAGCGTCGTAATTTGGAATTGGGGACCATGGGTGGCATTGGATATGGGAACATCCGGTATACCCTGGAAAATAATTTTAAACCGGATTTTCCGAGGTTATTTGAAGATCCCGATTTTGATGGCTATTTAAGTAATCAAGGGTTGATGGCAAAACCCGAGGTGTTTATTTCTTATTCCACACCAATCATTCAAAGGAAGTTTAGATTGGTGTATTCCGTCCACAGCGGATACGAGATTCCTTTAAGCCGGTATCGTTTGGGGGAATTAGCCATGGCCAATTACCTTTCAGGGCCCTATATTCAGTTTGGATTGGGATTCAGGCCCTGATCCAAATGGAACCACTCGGAAGGTTGTAGGGATTAACCCGAAGAATCTAAAGTTTTTGTGTAAATGGTAATTTTTTCAGCAAATTCATGTTACTTTTGTTATTGCTTATCGAGAAAGACGGAGGGAAGGGCCCTATGATGTCTTAGCAACCTGAAAATGCAAGGTGCTAATTCCCGTTCCGGAAATGCCGGATAAAGATGAGCCGCATAGGATAGATCAATCATCTCATTTTATCACGGTTCTTGCTCGTATAAGCTTTTTAATAATAGTTACGATATGCATAATAGAACCGACTTACTACTTCAACAAATAAAGAAGAGAATTTTAGTTTTAGATGGTGCCATGGGCACCATGATCCAAAGGTATGCTTTGAATGAAGAAGATTTCAGAAATGAATCCCTTCTATCTATCAAAAAATCCCTGAAAGGAAATAATGATCTTCTTTCCCTTACCAGACCGGGGATAATTAGAGAAATCCACCAAGCTTATTTTGATGCTGGAGCTGATATTGTGGAAACCAATACCTTTAGCAGTACCTCCATAGCCCAGGAAGACTATGGCTTAGGAGATTTGGCCTATCAATTAAATTTGGAATCGGCAAAAATTGCCAGAGAAGTAGCGGATGTTTATTCCGGGAAAAACCCAAATAGACCTAGATTTGTGGCAGGAGCCATAGGGCCAACGAATAGGACAGCCTCGCTTTCACCGGACGTGAATGACCCAGGTTACCGGGCCGTTTCATTTGACCAGTTGGTTGCGGCCTATAAAGAGCAGGTGGAAGGACTATTGGATGGCGGGGTGGATATATTATTGGTGGAAACAGTATTTGATACCCTGAATGCCAAGGCAGCCCTGTTCGCCATTCAGGAAGTTTTTGAGGATAGAAATCTCCCTCTGGACCCCTATGAGGGCGGAATGCCCATAATGGTATCAGGAACGATCACCGATGCTTCAGGCAGAACCCTTTCCGGGCAAACCACAGAAGCCTTTTTGATCTCCATTTCTCATGTACCTTTGTTCTGTGTAGGATTAAACTGTGCATTGGGGGCAAAAGAGCTAAGGCCTTACTTAAAAATTTTAGCGGAACAGGCTCCTTTTTATGTCAGTGTTTACCCCAATGCCGGATTACCCAACGAATTTGGAAAATATGATCAGGGACCTTCTGAAATGAATGAACAGATTGTGGAATTTCTTAAAGAAGGATGGGTAAATATTATCGGGGGTTGTTGTGGTACTACTCCCGAACATATTGCTACCATTTCAAATACAGCTTCCAGGTTTTCTCCAAGAAGGATTAACTTATCAACAGTGGAAAAGTAAATCATGACGAAATCAAAAAATAACCTTACCTTAAATCTTTCGGGATTAGAACCCTTAGTCTTCACACCGGAAATTAATTTTGTAAACATTGGTGAAAGGGCCAATATTACCGGATCCAAAAAATTTGCCCGGCTGATCCTAAACGGCAACTTTGATGAGGCTTTGGAAGTAGCCTTGGACCAGGTGAGAGGTGGAGCACAAATAATAGATGTATGCATGGATGAAGCCATGCTGGATGGAGAGGCAGCCATGGTGAAATACCTTAACCTGATGGCTTCCGAACCTGAAATCAGTCGAATTCCGGTCATGATTGACAGCTCGAAATGGAAAATCATTCTGGCTGGATTGAAATGCATACAAGGGAAGGGAATTGTTAATTCCATCAGTCTCAAAAATGGTGAAGAAGAATTTATTTATCAAGCCAAAACCATCAAAAAATTTGGTGCGGCAGTGGTGGTGATGGCCTTTGATGAGAAAGGCCAGGCTGATACCTATGAGCGCAGGATTCAGATTTGTAAAAGATGTTACGACATCCTGACCAAAATCGTCAAATTCAATCCCCAGGACATCATTTTTGACCCGAATATTTTTCCGGTAGCTACTGGGATGGATGAGCATAAAACCAATGCCATTGATTTTTTTAGAGCCACCCGTTGGATTAAGAAAAACCTTCCCGGTGCTAAGGTAAGTGGCGGCGTCAGTAATGTTTCCTTTTCCTTCAGGGGTAATAATCCGGTCAGAGAAGCCATGCATGCCGTATTTCTTTACCATGCCATTAAAAACGGCATGGACATGGGAATAGTGAACCCTACCATGTTGGAGGTGTATGATGACATCCCAAAAGATTTGTTGGGGCATGTAGAAGATGTCATATGGAATAGGAGGGAGGATGCCACCGAGTGCCTTCTTGATTTTGCGGAAACGGTTAAATCTTCCGGTAAAAAATCAAAAGCAGATGAAGAATGGAGAAGTGAAAAAGTCGAGAAAAGGATTCAACATGCTTTGGTAAAAGGAATTCTTGATCATATTGTGCCGGATACCGAAGAGGCCAGGATTCACCTAAATGATCCTTTGAAGGTAATAGAAGGTCCTCTTATGGATGGAATGAATGTCGTGGGCGACCTCTTTGGTGCAGGAAAAATGTTTCTTCCTCAGGTTGTGAAAAGTGCCAGGGTAATGAAAAAAGCTGTGGCTTACCTGGAACCTTTCATGCCTTTGCCGGAATTGGATGAAGCGGGTGAAGCGCTTTCTTCCAATATCAAAAAGATTTTATTGGCTACCGTAAAAGGAGACGTCCATGATATTGGGAAAAATATCGTAGGGGTTGTTCTGGCCTGTAACAGCTATAAAATAATAGATTTGGGGGTGATGGTGGAAACGGAAAAAATTATTGATGAAGCGATCAAACAAAAGGTAGATATCGTAGGATTGAGTGGCTTGATCACCCCTTCACTGGATGAAATGGTCAATGTGGCTATTGAAATGGAAAGAAGGGGATTGAATATTCCTTTGTTAATTGGAGGAGCCACTACATCCAGGATACATACTGCCGTGAAAATCGACCCCATGTACAGCGGTATTGTAGTTCACGTTTCGGATGCTTCCAAGTCAGTACCTGTGGCAGGAGAAGCCATCAATAAAGAAACCAGAGAAGCCTACCTGAAAAAAATCAAAGCCACTTATAAACAACTCAGAGAAGACCATGAGGCCAAGCAGCAGGTTAAGCAAATGGTAACCTACAAAGAAGCCAAAGACAACCCGGTAGCCATAGACTGGAAAAACTATGAGCCTGTGAAACCTCAAATAATTGGTAAAAAGGTGATGAAGGACATGGATCTGAAATTGATTAGAAATTATATTGACTGGACCCCCTTTTTTAGTACCTGGATGCTGTCCGGAAGATTTCCGAAAATTCTGACAGATCCGGTCGTTGGAAAAGAAGCCCATAAATTATACGATGATGCCCATAGAATGCTTGATCGGATTGTTAACGAAAAGTGGTTACAGGCAAATGGCGTGGTAGGGCTTTATCCAGTACATCGGTCAGGAGATGATTTGCTGGTAGATACCGATATTACCGGTGGCAAACAATTTGTTTTTCATTTTCTGAGACAACAGGGAAGAAAAGGGAAGGGCGTCCCCAACAGGAGTTTGGTGGATTACATCCATCCTCAACACCTGGATTATTTTGGGGGATTTGCCGTTACGGCAGGCCTGGGGATTGAAAAAAAATCGGCTGAATTCCAAAAAGTAGGGGATGATTATAATGATATCATGCTGAAGGCATTGGCGGATAGATTGGCGGAAGCAGCCGCTGAATATTTACATGAAGTAGTAAGGAAGGAGCTTTGGGGCTATGCCAGGGATGAAAAGCTGGACAATGATCTTCTTATTAAGGAATCTTACCAAGGCATTCGCCCGGCACCGGGATATCCTGCCTGTCCGGAACATTCCGACAAACGTACTTTGTTTGAATTGCTGGATGTGGAAAAGGAAATAGGCATGACCTTGACGGATAGTTTTGCCATGTATCCCACCTCTTCGGTAAGTGGCTATTATTTTGCACATCCGGAAAGCAAGTATTTTGGATTGGGTAAAATCTGTGAAGACCAGGTAGATGATTATGCCAGAAGGAAAGGGGTCAGCAAGGAGCAGGCAGAAAAATGGCTCTCCCCTAATTTGTCTTACTCCCCTCAGCTTTCCTATAGCGGTTAATGCTTCCTATCTGAATTCCTGATTTTACCTGAGAGGGAAAGGATCTATGGGTGAATCAGGTTGCAATCCATCAAAATATGATATACCGCTATCGTAATGAATTTAAACATCTGCCATATTAAAGTGCAATGAAAATTACGGAATATATTGACAGGGCCAAAAAAACCCTGTTTTCGTTTGAAATATTACCCCCACTTAAGGGGCAAAGCTTAAGTAACCTATTGGAAGGCATAACTCCCCTCATGGAATTTAATCCTCCCTTCATAGATGTGACCTATCACCGGGAAGAATACATCTACCGGAAAGATCCAAGTGGCCTTTTGGAAAAGGTCAAGACCAGGAAAAGACCGGGAACGGTGGGTATTTGTGCCGCCATCATGAACAGGTTTAAGGTGGATGCTGTCCCACACCTTTTATGTGGAGGATTCACTAAGGATGAAACCGAAAATGCCATGATTGACCTTTACTTTATCGGTGTGGAAAATATTCTGGCATTAAGAGGAGATGCACCCAAGTCTGAAGGGAATTTTGTTCCAGAAAAATACGGACATTCCTTTGCTTCGGAGTTGGTACATCAGATTGTGGGGATGAACCAGGGAAAGTACCTAAACGAGGAAACAGAAATTGGTTTCCAGACGGATTTTTGCGTGGGAGTGGCCGGTTATCCGGAAAAACATTTTGAAGCACCGGACTTTAATTTCGATTTGGGTCACTTAAAGGCAAAAGTGGATGCGGGTGCTTCCTATATAGTTACCCAAATGTTTTTTGATAACAGGAAATACTTTGATTTTGTCGAAAGGGTGAGGGCAATAGGGATTCAAGTACCCATCATACCAGGCCTAAAACCCATCACTACACTTTCCCAGATTGAAATACTACCAAAAATTTTTTATTTGAATTTTCCCTATGAATTGAAAAAAGAACTCGAAAGTTGTAAAAACAATGCAGCCGTTAAAGAAGTAGGAATTGAATGGGCCATTCACCAAAGCAGAGAGCTTATTAAATTTGGGGTTCCCACACTACATTATTATACCATGAGCAGGGCAGATGCAACGTATAAGATTGCCAGGGAGGTGTTTTGAACAGGATCTTTATTTAACAGGTATGGGGGAAAAAATAAAAATAATAGAATGTCCCAGGGATGCTATGCAGGGGCTGGAAAAAATAATACCTACTGAAATTAAATCCGCTTATTTTAACAGGTTGTTGAGCGTGGGTTTTCATACGCTTGATTTTGGCAGCTTTGTCAGCCACAAGTTGGTACCACAAATGAAGGATACCACTGAAGTTTTGGACCAAATACAGAAAAGAAATACCAATACCCGACTTTTGGCCATTGTGGCCAATACCCGTGGAGCCGAGATGGCCATTCAATTTGATAAGGTTTATTATTTGGGGTTTCCATTATCCCTTTCAGCTACTTTCCAGATGCGGAATACCAATAAGACCATAGAAGAAGCCATGGATACCGTCAAAGAGATTCATCGAATCGGAAAAGAAAAGGGTAGGGTCCTGGTGGTTTATTTAAGTATGGGTTTTGGCAATCCTTATGGGGAGGACTATTCAATAAAGGCCGTAACATCGGCAGTAGAGGTGCTTTCGGCATCCGGGATATCCGTTATTGCGCTATCAGATACGATTGGAACGGCCACTCCAAAATTGATCCATGATGTGGTTGCCGAGCAAGTTTCCCATTTTCCGGACATCGAATGGGGCGTTCATTTACACAGCAGGAGCGGTGAAGAGGAAGACAAAATCCTGGCAGCTCTTGAAGCTGGATGTCGAAGGTTTGACGGGGCTATCCTGGGCTTTGGAGGCTGTCCCATGGCAAATGATGATTTGGTGGGTAATATTCCTACCGAGCAGTTGGTCAGGATCGTAAAATCAAAGGGCTTCGAAACCGGCATTGATGAAGCGGCATTAAATGAAGCCTTAAAAATGGCGCAACAAATTTTTCATTAATAAAAAAACAAATTGGATTTTAAAATCATAATAGAAACATTCCGAAAAGAGGGAAAATTGACCATTCGAGATGGTAAGGGCCATGTTTTTCAGATCCAAAAATTTCAAAACTGTCCTCCTGGGGAAGAGGATATTCTGTTAATCCATGAAATGTTTCAGCTTAAAGGGATTGTAGGTGATTTTTCTGAGGTTGCCCTGGACATTGTCGAATTTTCGCCTGATAAATTGATTTTCCACAGCCCTAAAATGGGAAGGTTATTTGATGCCCCTAAATCAAATGAATTCATTAAATTTGCTTTGATAAAACACCCCTATTGGAACAAACTATTATTTCGGCTTGGGGAAGTGGTGTTTTTTCGGCCCATGATATCCTCTTCATGGCAGGTAGAGACGCAGGAAGTATTTCCTCTTTTAGAGGGAAAAATAAAAGAAATTCAATTGAATGCCCAAGGAGGAGTGAAAATTTTAAAGGGATGAATTTTAAAGAAGTATTGGATCAGGTAGCCCTGTTTAAAACCGTCGGTGAAGCAGCAGATCGGTTGGGATTGGAAACCTATGTAGTGGGAGGGTATGTGCGAGACATTATTTTGGGTAGGCCCAGCAAGGACATTGACTTCGTATGCATCGGCAATGGGATTGCCCTGGCCAAAGAAGTATCGGGTGCCTTTTCCCCTAGGCCTCCGGTTTCTGTTTTTAAGAATTTTGGTACGGCCATGGTTAAGGTTGATGATTGGGAGTTGGAATTTGTGGGTGCCAGAAAGGAATCCTACCAATTGGATTCCCGAAAACCAAAGGTGGAAGCAGGTACCATGCAGGAAGACCAGGAACGGAGGGATTTTACCATTAACAGCTTGGGAATAAGTGTGAATAAAGACCATTTTGGCGAATTGTCTGACCCATTCGGAGGGATTAAGGACCTTAAAAGGAAAATTATCCGGACCCCTGCAGATCCGGACATTACCTTTTCAGATGATCCGTTAAGAATGATGAGGGCTATTAGGTTTGCCGCTCAGCTGGGTTTTGACATTGAACCGAGCACTTTTGATGGAATCATGAACAATGCCCATCGGCTTTCCATTATTTCCGGGGAAAGGATAATTGACGAACTGAATAAAATTATTCTGACTGAAAAACCTTCCTATGGCTTTAAGCTTTTGTATGTAAGTGGCCTGTTGATTGAGTTTTTTCCTGAAATGGTAGAATTGCAGGGGGTGGATTCAGTGGGAGATAAAACGCATAAAGATAACTTTTATCATACCCTTCAGGTGTTGGATAATGTATCCTCCAGGTCAGATGATTTGTGGTTGCGATGGGCGGCCATCATGCATGATATAGCCAAACCGGCCACCAAAAGGTTTAACCAAAAAGTGGGTTGGACTTTTCATGGACATGAAGACAAAGGTGCCAGGATGATTCCCGGGATTTTCAGAAGATTGAAATTGCCCATGGATGAGCGGATGAAATATGTGCAGAAATTGGTAAAATTGCACCTAAGGCCCATCGCCTTGGTTAAGGATACGGTAACGGATGCTGCTTTAAGGAGGTTGCTGTTCGAGGCGGGTGATGATATTGAGGATTTGATGCAACTCTGCAGAGCGGATGTTACTTCAAAAAATGATAATAAAGTAAAACGTTTTTTGGCCAATTTCGATAAAGTAGAAAGAAAGCTGGAGGAGGTGGAGGAGATGGACCAGTTAAGAAATTTTCAACCTCCTGTAACAGGTGATGAAATCATGGCTATATTTGGGCTTAAACCGTCCAGGATAGTTGGAGATCTAAAAGAAGAAATCAAAGAAGCCATTTTGGATGGTCAGATTCAGAACAATAAAAATGAAGCCATGCAGTTAATGTATAAATTGGCGGCGAAAAAAGGAATAGAAAAAAAAATAAATAATCCATGATAAAAATGAAATACCCGGTATTGATTTTACTATGTTTCTGCTTAATGAAAGTAGCTTATGCTCAGGATAGTACAAAAGTAGAGGTGCCACAAGACAGTAACAAAACGAGGGATAACAGTGACAATAGAATTTATGCCATGGCCATGCGGTACAATGATGTGGCAGTTGCCAAAGCGAAATTGTATGAGTTGATGGAAAGGAATCCGAAAAACCTGAAATACCCTGAGACATTGGCTTCCCTGTATTTTGAAATGGAACAGTACAGCTCATCAGCCCTGGTGGCGCTTGATATTCTTGAAATGAATTCCAAAAGCATTCCCGCTTTGGAAATTGCGGCTTTTTCATTGGAACAGTTGGGCGCCTTGGAAAGGGCATTGCCTCATTTTGAATCCCTGCATCTTTTGTCAGGAGACCTGTTCAGCCTTTACAAAGCCAGTTACCTTCAATATTCTCTCAAGAAATATGAAGAGGCGCTGAATTCAGTTAATATGCTGATCAAAGAAAAAAAAGCAGCTGAGCAAAAGCTCAACTTCCCGAAAGAAGATGATACCATGCAGGAAGTAAGTATGGTGGCTGCCGCCCAAAATCTGAAAGGATTAATCTACAAAGACCAGGGAAGTAATACAGAAGCAAAGGCGGCCTTTGAAGAAGCCCTGGCCCAAAGTCCTGACTTTGAATTGGCGAAGGAAAATCTGGCTTCGCTATAGGATTCAACCAGGCAGGTTATAAATTAAAATATCAACATTTGATTTCCAACCAGGGCATTACTGCTCTGGTTTTTTTCTTTAATGGACATCATGGGCAGCCATCAAAAGAACTTTATAAGACGAGTCCTCCATCATTTAACCCTTATGACCTAAAGTTTAAATAAGTATTTGACGATGGGCAATTGTTTTAAGGAGACAACCACCCCAAGGGATAAAAACAAAATAGCGAAAGCATAAACCATATTCGACAAAAAAGAAGGAGATGAATTGAACATTAAATAATAAGGATCAAGAAAATTTCCAACGATAAAATGGGTCAAATAAATCCCTAAAGAATTCCTGCCTGTTAAAGCAATTGCCTTTCCGATCTGGCCCCCTTGATGTTCGTAAGATAAGGATAAAATAAAAATACAAATCACATTAACCGCTGTAAAAATGCTGTCATATCCATACCATACAACATCCCAAATTTTATTCTGGCTCAATGAGGCAATTATGCCATAGAGGAATAAACATGCCATCGATACAACCAAGGTGATGGAGGAAAAAATTCGGATTTTTCTATGATTCAAAAAATGGCGGTTGGCGAAAATAATTCCACCCAAAATAAAGTAGCCAATGGAATACCCATAAAATCCATAGAAAGGATTGAAATTCCCAAAATGATTTTTTGGTATCAAATGTGTATTTTTATCTAAAAAGAAAGCAAGAACCGACCTTAAATTGGAATAAAATGTGTTTCCGAAGGTTAGCAACAGGACAAAGGCGAAGAAAAACCACAGATGCCCCCTTTTTTCTTTATAGGACGTATAAAGAATTGGAAAAAAGATGTAGATGACCACTACCGCTTTTAAAAACCACAGGTGATTTACCCATCCTTCCTTTAATTTCCATATGTTTTTTATCATCTCTGAAATGGACATGGTCTCATTCCGGATCGGCAATAGTGCCAATTGGGTAATGATCCCCCAAGCGAAAATAAGCGCACCAATTTGTAATATTTTGAAAAAGTGCCTTTTTAAAACCAGGCTTGATTTATTGAAAAGTAAGGCACCGTTGATAAAGAAGAAAATTGGCACACAGGTGCTAAAAATGGTGGTAAGAAAATAATTAAGATAGACGAAAAAATTTTCATGCTGAATAAAATCAATTTCCATGTAACTAAAATGGTAAATGATCACGAAATAAATGGCAATGGATTTAAGAAGGTCTAAGAAATAAAAATTCTCAGGAGAGGTGCTTTTAGCATTCATTTTTGAAAAATTAATTTTAAAAAATGTATTTTTCTTTACCCGTTGATGGAGCTTAAGGAAATATCACTGGTCTTGCTGTCCAGCAATATGCCGTTTTCACATTTCAATACCCGATAAGGGTATTTTTTCAGCAGTTCGTAATTATGGGTAGCCATTAGTATGGCAGTACCCTTTTTGTTGATTTCCTGAAATAATTTAAAAATCCCATCAGCCACTTCCGGGTCCAGGTTACCGGTAGGTTCATCGGCAAGAAGGATCGCCGGTTCATTTAAAAGGGCTCTGGCAATTACTACCCTTTGCTGCTCCCCTCCGGAAAGCTGGTGTGGCATTTTGGTGGCAGCTCCCCCTAAACCTACACCCATCAATACCTCGATCATGCGGCTTTTCATTTTTGTTTTATCCTTCCATCCTGTTGCCTTTAATACAAAATAAAGATTTTCGGCAACAGTTCTGTCAGGGAACAATTGAAAGTCCTGGAATACGATGCCCAATTTTCGGCGCAGGAAGGGGACGTTTTTCTTTTTGATATCATGGATGGGATAACCCGCCACCATAGCCTCTCCCATGATCAGGGGAAGGTCAGCATATAAGGTCTTCAATAAAGAACTCTTGCCACTGCCGGTTCTTCCGATCAAAAACACAAATTCATCCTTTTCTATACTGAAAGTAACATCTTTAAGAATGGTATTAATGCCCTGAAAAATACAGGCCCTGGTAACTTTGACAACCGGTTCCGAAGAAAACAACATATCAGAGATTCAGTTTTTTTAACTTACCAAAGGGTAATTCCCGGATCAGTTGTTCAAGTTCCGTTTCCTTTCCTTCCAGCCCGAATTTTTCAATGTTTTTAAGTGGCCGGTCAGCTCTGAAATAAGCTACCAAAACAAAATTCTCATCCCGGATCTGAATATAATCAGGTATTTTTGCTTTTCCTTTTACTTTGATGATGTACATAATTACACCGGGGTTGCTACCAGAAATTTTCAACAATATACGTTTATAAAGCAATGAAAGTGGGGTATACCATTTTATCACCCCTTTATTGCAAACCCTTAGGCTTTATTGGCTTTGGCATGGTCAGCCAAAAATTGGGCCAGACCTTTGTCGGTAAGAGGATGGTTTAGCAGGCCTGTAATCACTTTCAGTGGACAGGTTACCACATCGGCCCCTAATTCGGCACATTTGATCAGGTGCATGGAATGACGTATAGATGCCGCCAACACCTGAGTTTCAAATCCATAATTTTGGTAAATATGTACGATTTGACCAATTAGTTCAAGTCCGTCAATGGAAATGTCATCCAGCCGGCCGATAAAAGGAGAAAGATAGCTGGCACCTGCTTTGGCAGCCAAAATGGCCTGCCCGGCTGAAAATACCAGGGTACAATTCGTCCTTATTCCTTCACTGTGAAAATATTTAATGGCCTTGATACCTTCTTTGATCATGGGTACCTTCACCACAATTTTATCATCAATTTTCGCCAATTCTTTCCCCTCTTTAATAATGCCATCAAAATCAGTGGCTATTACTTCAGCACTGACTTTGTCATCCACAATATCACAGATGGCTTTATAATGGTTTCTGACTTTTTCATGGCCACTAATGCCTTCTTTTGCCATTAGAGAGGGGTTGGTGGTTACCCCATCCAAAACACCCAGTTCATAGGCTTCGGTAATTTCATTTAGATTGGCGGTATCGATAAAGAATTTCATAATTAAATGGTTTGATGTATTTTCGGTAAATTTAAGGCAATTTTATTGAAATGCTAAAGAACGGGAAATGCTTGTGCCAAGGGGAAAAAAATAAGCGGCATCGCACCGCTACAACCGCCTACCCTTGCTTCCTTCCGGACCTGGGGGATTCAGCAGGAGCTGGTCGTGCCGCTCGGTACAAAGGTAGATAATTTCTTTTCCCCCACAAAGCATTGCACCCACCAAACTTGATGAATTGTATAAATAATTATCAATCCATCTAAAATGTTTGGCAGCATTATTGTTAATTTTTTTGGATGAAGCTTTTTTTCCTTGGAGCGATCCAACATAAAAAACTAAAAAAATATTAAATCGCCTTATTGTATGAATTATATAAAGCAAATTTTGATCGTGTTGAGTTTGATTTTTGTGGTTGGATCCTGTGCCTTATTCCATCCCGCAAATCCCTATCAAATGGGCATGTCAGAAGGTAAGTTTTTGAGGCAAAACAGGGATGCCGAAATCAGTCAATTGGATGATACCAAAAAGGTTTACCGGATAACCAAAGACGAGCGGTTTTATATCTTGGTCACTTTTGAAAATGGGGAACTTACCTATCTGGAAGAGAAAGAATTGACTCCTGTTTGGCCCCAACAAAGGATGATGAACGAGAATGAATCCAATAACAATCCCAATCCCTGATAATTCATTTTACGTTTAAACCAATTGTTCAAATTAAATGGATTTTATTTTTGATAATGGTGGCCCTTTTCTATATTTGCTTCAAATTATGAAAAACAAGAATCAAATCTGGTGGTGGTTTTCTTACTTCTTTTAGAGGGAGGACAGCTTTCCATTGCCAAAATTTGAACAACCAATATTGAAGGCTTGCTGGACTCCCGGCAAGCCTTTTTTTAATATTTAAACCCAGATTATGGAGAAAATTAAAATCAAAACCAGGTACAAAAAGCTTCTGGCAGACACCATTACCCCAGTAAGTATTTACCTGCAGATCAGGGACAGGTACAATAATGCGATCATGCTGGAAAGTTCGGATTACCATGGCAATGAAAACAGTTATTCTTATATATGCTGTGAACCCATGGCCACTTTTTCTTTGGTTAACAATAAAATCATTCAAACCTTCCCCGGCCAGCCCCCCGAAGAATCCACCATTCCAGAAAGCAAAAAACTAATGGACGTTTTGCGGGATTTTTCCAACCGGTTTGAAGAGGAAAAGCTGGACTTTAAGTTTATTACCAATGGCCTATTTGGTTATATCCAATATGATGGGGTTACCTTTTTTGAGGACATCCAGCTTCACAACCCGGAACCATCCCGGGTGCCCTTGATCCATTATGCGGTATATAAAAACATGATTGTAGTGGATCATTTTAAAAATGAGCTGTATATTTTTG
>JBBDSB010000694.1:0-14435 GCA_040905205.1 Cyclobacteriaceae bacterium | reverse complement strand
CCTGGACTCTTCTGGACCAAAACCAGACGTGTTGCCAGTTACACCATCGGCCAATATTATCCCTTTTTTCTAAGGTCTCACAAATGTAGCAGGTCTTTCTTTTTAATGCAAATCCATTTCCAAACAAATTTTGGCAGCAGAATTAAAGGGCTTGTTTTCAGATTGAATAATTTAAACCGTTTTTTGTTTTATTTCTTTTCATTCCGGTTGCCATTTCCAAATTGACAAAAATTCACCGCTTTTATAATGCGTTTGATCGGTAAAACCCTTTCGTTTGATCAAACTGATTATTTGCCATATATACCCTTCTTTAACATCTCCGCATAATTTTATTAGGGGATAGGGCTTTTATTTTTCTATTTGCCAATATTTATTTTGATAATTTAACATTAATTCATCAACAATTTTACAATGCATTTTAGGTTTCTGTTTTCATTTTTTGGATTTTTTATAGTGATGGGTTCGGTTTTGGCCCAGGAAAAATTAAAGGGGGTCATCATCGACAGCCAGACCAAAGAACCCCTATTCGGAGCTTATATTTTTTTAAAAGATGATGAAGGAGAAACCCTGAGCTCTGCTTTCGCCGATTTTGATGGCTCTTTTTCCATTGATCGGCCTTCACAAAATGAATTTTTGGTGGAATTGTCCTATATAGGTTACCAGACCTTTCAGGAAAAAAGGATAGCACCTTCCGGTGATGACCTGGGTACCTTCGAATTGATAGGGGACGGTCAGGAATTGGAAACCTTTGAAGTTTTCGCTGATGCTTTAACCGGAGAGGTCAGGGGGGATACAGTAGCTTTTAATGCCAATGCTTTTAAAACAAGACCTGAGGCGGACGCGGATGAATTGGTCAGAAAGATGCCGGGTGTGATCATCCAAAATGGGGTGATCCAGGTGCAGGGGGAAGAGGTGAAGGAAATTCTGGTCGACGGTAGGCCATTCTTTGGTGATAATCCCGCAGCGGCATTGAAAAACCTTCCGGCGGAAGTCATTTTGAAAGTGGAATTTTTAGACCGGCAAAGTGATGAGGCCCAATTGACCGGCTTCGATGATGGAGAAACCATCAAAACCATTAACATCATCATCAAACCCGATAAAAGAGCCGGAAGGTTCGGGAAGTTCTATGGTGGATATGGAACGGACCATAATTACCTGGCAGGGGGAAACATGAATTTCTTTAATGGTGCGAAAAGACTTTCCATTTTGGCCCTGACCAATAACATCAACCAGCAAAATTTTGGGGAAGATGATTTGGGAAACCTCAATAGTGATGACAGCAGGAGAGGAGGGAATGAATTGGCAGTGGGGGAGCTACCCGGTATTACCAATACGAATGCGGTAGGGGTGAATTTTTCGGATGAATACCTGGATGAAAAGTTGAAAGTGACAGGAAATTACCTGTTTAACGACCGTGACAATGTGCTCAACCGTACCTCTTCCAGGGAATATATTCTTCCAAATGACAGCCTCCAAATTTATGAGGAAGAGCAGTCCAACCAAACCAGGACCCAAAGTCACCGCATGAGCATGCGGGTAGATTATAAAATCAACGAAAAGCATGCTTTGATAATCCGGCCCCGATTGGGTATGGATAACCGAAAATCTGTTAATAACAGGGATGCTTTTAACCTTTTTGACCAAAATACCCCGATTAGCCAAAATGAAAATACCACGGAATCCGGAAGGCGGTCACTGAATTTTAGAAATTCATTGAATTACAGATATAATTTCAGCAAAGAAGGAAGGGCTTTGTCCACCAGTATCTATACCAGCACCTATGATAGTGAAAGCAATTCTGATCTAACAGCCGTCAACCGGAATTTCCAAACCGCCAATGTGGATTCGCTTATTCAGTTTAGGGATAACCTTTACAACAGTTTTTATTACAGCACCAGTATCAATTATTTTGAACCTTTGAGTGAAAAATCCAGGCTAAGGTTAAATTACAGGATATCCAATAATCTTTCCGATACCGACCAGGAAGTGCAAATTCAGGAAGGTGAAACCGGCTTTACCCGTCTGGACAGCACCCTGACCAATCAGTTTGAAAACAGCTATCAAACGCAAAGAGCAGGATTGGGATATAGCTACAACAGTGATAAACTACGCCTCTATTCCAATTTTGAATTGCAATCCGCCTCCATTGACAGTGACAGGGTATTTCCCACCTTTGAAAATACCCAAAGATCCTTTATCAACTTCCTGCCCAGGGTAGTGGCGAATTATCAGATGGGAGAATTCAGCACGGTCAGGGTAGATTATAATACCGATACAGATGCCCCTTCGATCCGGCAGTTACAGGATGTGATCAGCAATTCCAACCCCTTGCAGATATCCAATGGAAATCCGGATTTGAAACAGGAATACAGCCACAGGCTTTTTACCAGGTTTAGAAAGATCAATCCGGAAACCAACCGGTCACTGATGTTTTTTTTATATGGAAACCTGCGACAGGATTATATTGGGAATGAAACTTTTATTGCCCCAAGGGATACCCTGATTCAAAAGGACGTTCTGCTGAACCAAGGGGGGCAATATACCCGGCCAATTAACCTGGATAAATACTACTATTTTAGGGCCTATGCCAGTTATGGGTTTCCCCTGAAATTTATGAGCAGCAACCTGAATATCAATGCCACTTACAGGTTGAACAACCGGCCTGGAATCATCAATGGACAAAGTAATGCCAATACCACAAGTTCCTATGGGCAGGGATTTAACCTCAGCAGCAATATTAATGAAAGGGTGGATTTTAATCTTTCTTCAAGGGGTAATTACAATATGGTGAAAAGTAGCCTTCAGGAAAGTCTCCAAAACAACTATTATACCCAAAGAACCCGTTTTGACATGTTTTGGAATTTTGCCGGAGGGGTATTTATCGGCAGCAGTGTCAATCACCAGGTGTATGCCGGATTGGGGGAGGAGTTTGATCGAAGCATTTTTTTATGTAATCTGGACATAGGTTACCGCATTCCTCCTGGTAAAAAAGCGGAATTCAAGTTGACTGTCTTTGATTTGTTTAACCAAAATGTGAGCATTGACCGAAATGTTACGGATGTATTTGTGGAGGACGTAAGAACCCAGGTGCTCCGCCAGTTTTTTATGTTGACATTCACATATAACCTGAGGAGATTCGGGGGATATGATATGGCGTTGTAAGGGGGATGTCCTTATGATTATCTGAGAATCGGCTATGTTAATGCACGAAACGCATACATGGGTTTTGTCATCATTTTTGCTTTTATGGTAAAAATGATGACAAAACCATTTCGTTTTAAATCAAATGCAGCAGGTTAAAACCCGTTGATATTAATGTTAAACCCATTGGGGTTGGTTTTTCGGAACAGTCGAACTCAGTGTCCTTGCGAAAACAGGAAGAATCTTCCGGAAAAATCCCCCTCGCCCCCTTTTAAAGGGGGATTTTGATTTAGTTACCCTTACGGAGGCCATTCTGTTTTTAAATCTACATTGGCCGGATCATATCATTTGCTTTTCTACCCAGATCCTGGCATTGACGAAGGCTTCCTGCCAGGGGGTGATTTCATCGGTTAACTTCCGGTTTTCAGGATAAAAAGGCCAATTCCATGGGGAAAGTGAACGCTCAATATGGGGCATAATGGCCAGGTGACGACCATCTTTGGAGGCTATTCCCGCTACGCCATGATCGGAACCATTGGGATTGCCGGGATAGCTTTCATAGGCATATTCCATTCCAATATGGTAATTTTCTTTGGCCTTTGGCAAGTGAAAT
Organism: Cyclobacteriaceae bacterium; assembly: GCA_040905205.1. Taxonomy (GTDB): domain Bacteria; phylum Bacteroidota; class Bacteroidia; order Cytophagales; family Cyclobacteriaceae; genus Cyclobacterium. Next base: position 10,681 of record JBBDSB010000694.1, on the reverse strand, counting down.
TTTCCTTCGCCATGGGCTACCCAGACCCCCAACCTCTGGCCGGATAAAGAACCCAGCATGACGGAATTATTTTCCGGAATGGTGACATTTACAAAAGCCGATTCAAATTTGTGGCTGTCATTGTGCAACATTTTGGTCTTTTGCCCATTTTCGGGATGGATTAAATTTAATTCCACCATTAACTGACAACCGTTGCATACCCCCAGGCTTAAGGTATCCGCTCTCTTGTAAAAATTGTCCAAAGCCAATTTTGCGCTTTCATTATATAAAAAGGCTCCTGCCCAACCTTTGGCAGAACCCAATACATCTGAATTGGAAAATCCGCCGACAAATACTACCATATGGATATCTTGCAGGTTTTCCCTGCCTGAAATAAGATCTGTCATGTGTACATCCTTGACATCAAAACCGGCTAGCCATAAGGCATAAGCCATTTCCCGGTCTCCGTTAACGCCTTTTTCCCTGATAATTGCTCCCTTGATGCCAGATTCTGCTTTTCTCTTTGGAGATATATTTAAAGCTCCGTAGGTGCCTTTCCAATTTTTCGAAAAATTATAATGTAAGGGTTGGTGCTTGTAATGATCATACCTTTCCTTAGCCAATAATTGACCTGATTGCTGTTCATCCAAAAGATAGGAAGACCTGAACCAGATGTCTCTATAAGCCGGGATATTCAAAACCAGATCGGGCCCTTCCAGGGTAAATTGGTTGGATTGATTAACGGTGGCAATGACCTTTGGGTGAAGGCCGAGGGCAGTTAAATTTGATAACACTTTTTCTTTTTCAGCGACCTGAAGGACCACGCCTGGATTTTCCGAAAATAGTCCTTTGATCATATCTTTTTCTTTCAGGTTATCCAAATGTACCTGAAGCCCCAAATCCAAACAGGGAAAACACATTTCCAACAGTGTGGTGATCAAACCTCCGGAAGATATATCATGTCCTGCCAGGATTACATTTTCCTGAATCAGGGTTTGAATGGCATCAAATGCTTTGTTGAAATAGGCGGCATCCGGGATATCAGGGACCTCATTTCCGATTTTATGTAAGGTCTGGGCAAAACTGCTTCCTCCCAGTTTGGCTTCATCCCCTGAAAAATCCAGGTATATCATTGCCGATCCTGGCAGGTTTTTGAGTGCCGGGGAAATGATATTTCTAATATCCATGCACGTTGCTACCGTGGAAATGATGACGGTGCCCGGAGCCATTACGGTATTACCATCCGGGTATTTTTGAGTCATGGAGAGGGAATCTTTTCCGGTGGGAATGTTGAGACCCAGAGCAATGGCGAATTTACTGGTCGCTTCTACCGCCCTGTACAGCCGGTCATTTTCACCCTCATTTTTTGCCGGCCACATCCAGTTGGCGCTGAGAGAAACGCCTTTGATCCCTTCTTCAACAGGTGCCCAGACCAAATTGGTGAGTGCTTCTGCAATGGCTAACCGGGATCCCGCTTCCGGATGGGCGAGGGCGGCAACCGGTGCATGTCCGATGGAGGTGGCTATTCCCTTTTGGCCTGAATAATCCATGGCCATCACCGCCACATTGTTTAAAGGCAATTGAATTTTTCCGGTAGTCTGTTGCATCGCTACCCTGCCGGTAACCGAACGATCCACCTTATTGGTCAACCAATCTTTACAGGCTACTGCTTCAAGTTGCAATACATTGGACAAATAGGCAGTAAATTTATCCTCTGAATAATCAAGGTTTTCAAATTCAAAATGGATTTTCCGGTCTTTGAGGATGGTTTTGGGGGAAGCCCCAAACATATGGTTCAGGCTCCAGTCAATGGGTTTTTCTCCGGTTTTTGAATTAACAATTTTAAAATGACGGTTTCCGGTAGTTTCTCCGATCTCATAAAAGGGAGCCCGCTCCCTTTCCGCAATTTTTCGGACCCTTTCCACATCTTTTTGATCCAGGACGAGGCCCATTCTTTCCTGGGATTCATTGCCTACCAATTCTTTTGCGGAAAGTGTGGGATCACCTACGGGTAATTGATCCAGGTAAATGGTGCCTCCGGTGTCTTCTACCAACTCAGATAAGCAGTTGAGGTGTCCACCTGCACCGTGGTCATGAATGGAAATTACGGGATTGTCCTTGCTTTCTGCCATGGCACGGATTACATTGGCGACCCTTTTTTGCATTTCCGGGTTGGATCTTTGGATGGCATTCAGTTCCAATGCATTGCTCAAAACCCCCGTATTAAGGGATGAAACAGCACTTCCTCCCATGCCTATCCGGTAATTGTCTCCTCCCATCAGAATGACCTTATTACCTTTTTCAGGTGATTTTTTTAGACTATAGGGTGCAGGGGTAAATCCAACCCCTCCTGCCAACATGATAACTTTATCAAAACCCCAAAGATGGTCTTTTTCCGCATGTTCAAAGGTCAACAAACTTCCGCAGATAAGAGGCTGTCCAAACTTATTACCAAAATCGCTGGCTCCATTGGAAGCTTTGATAAGAATCTCCATGGGCGTTTGGTAAAGCCATTTTCTTTCTTCCGTTTCTTTTTCCCAGCTTCGATCGGGAGCTGTTCTGGGATAGGAGGTCATATAAACGGCTGTTCCTGCCAAAGGAATGGAAGCGGTGCCTCCTGCCATTCTGTCCCTGATTTCTCCTCCTGAACCTGTGGCCGCTCCATTGAAGGGTTCTACTGTTGTGGGGAAATTATGCGTTTCGGCTTTTAGGGAAAGCACGGTATCTATTTCTGTTACTTCAAAATAATCCGGGTGATCTTGCCGCCTTGGGGCAAATTGAAAAGCTTTTGGTCCCCTGACAAAGGCCACATTATCTTTATAGGCGGAAATAATTCTGTTTGGATTGACTTTTGATGTTTTTTTTATCAACTGGAACAGGGTCTGGTCTTTTTTCTCTCCGTCGATAATGAAGGTGCCATTGAAAATTTTATGGCGGCAGTGTTCGGAATTTACCTGGCTAAAACCAAATACCTCGCTATCCGTTAAGGGTCTTCTCAATTCCCTGCTTACACCCATCAGGTAAGAGATCTCTTCTTCGCTGAGGGCTAAACCCTCTGTCTCATTGTAAGCACCAATATTCTCTATGAATTGGACCGGTTCAGGCTGCCTGTTGATTTTGAAAATTTCTTTGTCAAGCCCCTCATATATCCTTTGGAGCATAGGATCTATCGAACTATTTTCCTCCCAGGGCTCGAACTCTTCCATTCTTAGGACCCCGGAGATGCCCATGTTTTGACATATTTCAACAGCATTCGTTGACCAGGGGGTAATCATCTCTTTCCTTGGTCCCAGGTATTTCCCCTCTAAGGCCTGTTCTGAAAGCAAGGAAGCATTGCCCAAAAGCCATTGTAGTTTTAAGACTTCATTGGGCGGAAAAGGTTGCCGGGATTCAACAACAAAAACATTTTTATTGGGCGATTGAAAAAGGAAAATCATACAATTAATGGAATAGCATTTAAGAAGGGGCAAAGTTACAAAATTGCTTTTAAAGAACCTTTGAAATTTTTGCCAGGGTCATTTTAATTTTCCCTAAAATGAAGTGTCCGGTTGTGGTATATTTTATTTTTAATTGGTCCAAAATCGTACATTCTTCTTTCCTTAATTTATTTTCAGGTGGTTGACGATGGACAAAATTGAAAATTTAATATTTTCTTCTATTTCAAACACTTAAGGTTGTTTTTAGGTCTCCTCGCTGAAAATCTTCATTCTCTCCACTGGCACAAAAAAAAGATTTATAAAAAACTATGGAAACTTTGAACCTTTTTAAAGTTTCCATAGTTTTTGGCAAGATGTTTACTAAAGAAAAGTATTGGATACAAGACAAAAAATAATTCAGGTTGCGCTAGACCAATTTTTGGTTTTTGGGTTAAAGGCTGTTACGATGGATGATATTGCCAAAAATTCGGGGATGTCAAAAAAAACCATTTATGAGGAATTTTCCAGCAAAGAGGAACTCGTTAATGTCGCTTTCGAAGTGGCGTTAAAAGAAGATGAGTGTAATTTTGATATGATGATGAATATGGAGGAAGAGGTCATAGACCATTTTCTTCGAATGATCCAACATCTTCGGGAACGGTTTACCAAAATGAACCCTATTGTCCTGCACGAAATCCAGCGTTTTTATCCAGTTTGTTGGAATAAACTGGAAACCTTCAAAAAGGAACATGCACTTAAAGGCATCATTCAGCTTTTGGAAAAAGGTAAGTTATCCGGGGATTTTAGAAAGGAAATTAATTCTGAAATATTGGCTTACATGAGATTGGAACAAATCACTTCCTCCTTTTTGGGGAATTTTCCAACCGGCAGTTTCAGTTTATTGGATTATCAACTTCAAATCGTTGACCATTTTATCCATGGTATCCTTACGGATCAGGGAAGGTCTAAATATGATAACAAACGCAACAAACAGTAAATACAGTTTTATGGATTTTAAAAAGATACTCCTCTTTTCGATTGCTTGTTTTATTGGGGTTGGATTGATTCCCTTGCAGGCACAGCAAGTGACTTTAACATTAAGCGAAAGTATCGCTTACGCTTTGGAAAACAACATGGAGGTCAAGAATTCCCATTTGGAAACCCTGATTTCAAAGGCAACGATCGGGGAACAAAAATCCCAGGGATTTCCTCAGATCAACAGCACCCTGGAGTTAACCAAAAATTTGCAACCACCATTGATCATCCTGCCGGCAGAGGCAGGATCGTTTATTGGTGGAGGAGATGGAAACGGAGATGGCGCTCCACCTCCGGATGAGACCCCTAGTGATGTAACGGTGATACCATTTGCGGTAAACTATCAATCCAGTTTAACAACCACCATTGAGCAGATGATTTTTAACGGCAGTTATTTTGTAGGACTAAAGGCGGCAAAAACCTTAAAGGAGTTGACCGATTATGACAAAGAAAAAGCTGAAATTGATGTGATTGAAGGGGTAAAAAAGGCTTATTTCACGGTATTGGTCAATGAAGAACGCGGCCGGTTAGTGGGGGCAAACTTAGATAGGTTGGATCAGCTTCTTAGGGAAACCACCGCGCTTTACGAAGAAGGTTTTGTCGAAAAATTGGATGTCTCCCGGATAAGGGTTCAGTTAAACAACCTTCAGACCGATTTTGACAAGGCCACAACCGCCACCCAGGTGAGCAGGTATTTATTGAAAATTCAAATGGGAATGCCTGTGGAGTTGGACTTATTGCTGGAGGAGTCGCTTCAGGAATACAGTAATGAGGAAAATGGTTTTTATTCCACCCTGGAAGCAGAAATGCTCAATAGGGTGGAAATATACCAGCTTGAGAAAAATATTGAATTGGCGACTTTGGACTTAAAAAACAACCAGGTACAATACATCCCTAATTTTTCAGCCTTCGGAACTTTCCAGCGGGTTACCGGTGCGCAGGATTTCGGTAATGTTTACCAAGCCGACCGTTGGTTTTCCTCCTCCTTTATAGGTTTAAGGCTAACCATCCCCATTTTTGATGGTTTAAGAAAGAGTTATGTGATCCAAAGCAACAGGTTGCAGATCAGGCAATTGGAAAATATGAAGTTCAACACCCTGCAAAATATAAAATTGGAAGAATACCAGGCCAAGGCAACGCTGAAAAACAGTCTCAAAGCCTTGGAGGTACAAAGAGAAAACCGGTTACTGGCCAAAGAGGTATTTGACATGACGAATATCAAATACAAAGAGGGTGTAGGGTCCAATTTGGAAGTAGTGGAAGCAGATGCCGCTTTAAAAGAAGCAGAAACTAATTATTATGCGGCCCTTTATGACGCCCTGATTGCAAAAGTGGATTTAGAAAAGGCATTAGGAATTTTAAAATAACGAAGAATACCACACATTTATGAAGCATACCATCAAGTTTTTAAGTCTTTCCCTGCTAATAGGGGCAGTTTCCTGCTCGGCACCAAAAGACGATGTAGCCGATAAAAAAAACCAACTGGAGGCCTATAAATCCGAAGCTGCCGAGTTGAAGGTTTCTATTCAGGAACTGGAAGAAGAAATCTCCCGATTGGATCCTGAATTCAGAAAAAACCAGCGTAAATCTGTCCTAATCACCACTACCCAACCGGAACGAGGTAATTTTGAGCATTACGTAGAGGTAACCGGATCCGTGCTTTCCAAAAAGAACGTAAATATAAGTTCGGAGCTTTCCGGTAGAATTGAGGAAATTGTCACCCGGGAGGGAATGTCGGTAAAAAAAGGGCAGGTAATTGCCGCCATTGATGCCGAATCTGTGGAAAGGAGCATAGCTGAAATTCAAACCCAGTTGGACTTGGCCAAAACGGTTTTCGAAAAGCAGGAGCGGCTTTGGAACCAGCAAATAGGTACGGAAATGCAATACCTGGAGGCAAAAAACCGAAGGGAAACACTGGAAAAAAACCTGGCCTCCCTGGAATTGCAAAAGGACAGGGCGACAGTGAAGGCACCATTTAATGGTACTGTGGAGGAGTTGCTGATAAGGGTAGGGGAGCTGGTCCAACCAGGGACCCCTATTGTCAACATGATAGGAGAGGACGATTTGTTTATAGAAGGAGATATTTCCGAAAGATATATTGGAATCCTGGAGCAGGGGGACTCAGTGAGTATCCGATTTCCATCCATCAACAAATCCCTGAAAACTAAAGTGACTGCTATCGGTAGTGTCATCAATCCCGACAACCGGACATTCAAAGTAGAGGTATTTTTACCCAGGATGAAGCTCGTAAAGCCCAACATGCTGTCGGTGCTGAATATTCAGGACTATGAAAATCCTGAAGCGGTAATTGTACCCACTTACTTGATCTTGCAGGATAACAAAGGGAGTTACGTCTATGTGGTAGAGGAGGGTTTGGCCATCAAAAAATACATTGAAAGAGGCATGACCCAAGAAGGAAAAACGGAAATTCTTGAAGGCCTGGACGGATCGGAAACGTTGGTGGATAAAGGATTCAGGGAGGTTGGAAATAATTTTAGTGTAAACATCGCATCGTAAAGCATTTATGGCTACAGAAGATACATCAAAAAAAGGCGTGATCAGGGAGTTTGGCGTTTCTTCGCTTTCGGTAGACAACCGTACCAGCGTGGTGATCCTTACTTTAATCATCACATTTTTTGGCATGTTTGCGTACCGGACTATGCCCAAAGAAAGTTTTCCGGAAATTACCATACCCACCGTTTATGTTGGTACCGCCTATCCGGGCAATTCGCCTGTGGATATGGAAAACCTGATTACCAGGCCCATCGAAAAAGAACTCAAGTCCATCAATAACCTTAAAGATGTGAGTTCCACATCTATCCAGGATTTTTCTTCTATTGTGGTGGAATTCAATCCCAATGTGGATATATCCAAAGCACTTCAGGATGTGAAGGATGCGGTAGATAAGGCCAAAAGTGAATTGCCTACCGACTTGGACAGGGATCCCGACGTGTTGGAAATCAATACCTCGGAGTTTCCGATCATGAATGTGAATATTTCCGGTAACTATACCGAACAAGAGCTGAAAAAATACGGGGAATTTCTGGAAGATGAGATTGAAAAGCTATCGGAAATCTCCAGTGCAGACCTGAGTGGAACGATTGAAAGGGAAATACAGATCAATGCGGATTTGTATAAAATGGAAGCCAATGGGGTTACTTTTTCGGATATTTCAGGAGCAGTGGCAGATGAAAATGTCACCATCTCCGGTGGAAATATTCTTTCAGGCGATTACCGCAGGACCTTGCGCATTGCGGGGGAATTCACCGATCCCATGCAATTGGAAGACGTTATCGTAAAGACTGAAAACAACAATATCGTGTACCTCAGGGATGTAGCTTCCGTGAAAGATACCTATAAAGAACGGGAAAGTTATGCCAGAAGCAATAAACTTCCGGTGGTTACCATCAATGTGGTCAAAAGGAGTGGAGAAAACCTTTTGGATGCCTCTGATAAAATCAAGGAGCTCATAGAAGAAGTGAAAATCAACCGCTTTCCGGAAGATCTGGAGGTAAGCATTACCAATGATCAGTCCAAAGCTACACGATCTCAGGTAGACAATTTGGAAAACAGTATCATTTCCGGTGTGATTTTGGTAGTATTGGTGTTGATGTTTTTTCTGGGATTTCGAAATGCCCTGTTTGTGGGAATCGCCATTCCTTTGTCCATGTTTATCTCCTTTTTGGTGTTAAACTCTCTGGGAGTAACCTTGAATTTGATGGTGCTGTTTTCCTTGATCCTGGCATTGGGCATGTTGGTGGATAATGGCATTGTGGTAGTAGAAAATGTTTACAGGTTAATGCAGGAAGGAAAATCTGCCGTTCGGGCGGCTAAAGAGGGTGTAGGAGAGGTGGCCTGGCCTATCATTACCTCAACAGCCACCACCCTTGCAGCATTTCTTCCGCTGGCTTTTTGGGACGATATCATTGGGGAGTTTATGAAATACCTCCCCATTACGCTTATCATTGTATTGTCATCATCTCTTTTTGTGGCACTTGTCATAAATCCCGTACTTACTGCTTTATTCATGAAGATTCAGGATGTAGACAAAAAGAAACCGGTACAAAAACCAATGATTGTGGCGGCAGTCCTTACCTCTCTGGCGATTGTTTGCTACTTTTTGTCTTGGATAGCCTTGGGAAATTTACTCTTTTTGGCTGCATTATTAACTATTTTCAATGTTTTCGCCTTGAGGAAGGCCATCCGTTGGTTTCAAAATGTCTTCTTGGTAAAGCTGGAGAATTTATACGAAAAAACCCTCCATTTTGCCCTAAAGGGCTTTAAACCCTATTTATTTTTCGGAGGAACTATTTTGCTGCTGGTAGTATCCCTGTTACTATTGTACGTAAGGGCACCTCAAATTCTTTTTTTTCCGGACAATCAGCCGGCCCTTGTAAGTATTTATATGGAAAAGCCCATAGGTACCGATATTGAGGCTACCAATGAATTTGTCCTCCAGATTGAAGACGACCTGTTTGAATTACTGGGGCCTTACGACAACATTATTGAATCTGTGATTACCCAAATAGGTGAAGGAACGGGCGATCCGCTGGAAGGTCCCAGCCAGGCGACTACTCCGCACAAGGCGAAAATCACCATCGGATTTGTGGAGTACCAATTTAGAGAAGGGGTAAATACCAATGATGTCATGGAAAAAATCCGGAATCTGGCTGAAGGGTATCCAGGAGTGCTCGTGACAGTGGACAAACAAAGGAATGGTCCTCCGGTGGGAAAACCAATCAATATTGAAGCGAGCGGAGAGAATTTTGATCAGTTGATCACTTTTGTAAACCAGATGCGGGAGCACATCAACGAATCCGGAATCCAGGGAATCGAAGAATTAAAGACCGATTTGGAACTGGGAAACCCGGAGCTTATCATTGATATTGACCGTGAAAAGGCCAGAAGGTTCGGCTTGTCCACTTCCACCATTGCCAATGAACTAAGGACAGCTTTGTTTGGATTGGAAGTTTCCAAATATAAGGAAGGAGAGGATGACTACCCCATACAGTTGCGGTTGGCAGATGAGTACCGTTACGACATCGGGGCATTGTTAAACAAGAAAATTAGTTTTAGGGATAAGTTTGGAAATCTAAAGGAAATACCCATATCATCCGTTGCCACTCTGGAATACAGTTCTACCTATGGGTCGGTAAAGAGAAAAGACCTGGAAAGGGTGATTACGCTTTTTTCCAACGTCAATGACGGATTCAATGCCACGGAAATCAACAACGAAATCAAGCGATTAATGCAGGATTTTGAAGTGCCGGAAGGCATAGATGTCAGCTTTACCGGGGAGCAGGAAGAGCAAGCCAAATCGGCCGAATTTCTGACCAGGGCCTTGCTTATTTCAATTTCCCTGATATTTCTGATAATCGTGGCCCAGTTCAATTCGGTAACTACCCCTTTTATTATCATGGCCTCTGTTGTATTCAGTACCATAGGCGTCTTTTTGGGATTGGTTGCGTTCAACATGGACTTTGTCATCATCATGACAGGCATTGGAATTATTTCCCTGGCAGGAGTGGTGGTAAACAATGCAATTGTATTGATTGATTACACGAATTTGGTTCGATTGAGAAGGAGAAAGGAACTGGCAATCCCTGAGGATGGATATTTGTCGAATGAAGATCTTTTGGACAGTATTATTCAGGGAGGTAAAATCAGGTTGCGTCCAGTACTGCTGACCGCCATTACCACCGTGTTGGGTTTGATACCTCTGGCCTTGGGAATGAATATAGATTTTTATGGATTGCTGTCTTCTTTTGATCCGAAATTTTACATTGGAGGAGACAATGCGGATTTCTGGGGACCAATGGCTTGGACGGTGATATTTGGTCTAACCTTTGCTACCTTTTTAACGTTAGTAATAGTACCTGTCATGTATTTATTGGCAGATAAATTAAATATGATTTTTCGTAAGATTAGTTGATCAGATTTAATTAAAGGTTGGTGGTTTTTTAAGTGTTAAAACCTCCGGGGCACTGCCCCGGAGGTTTTTATTATTTAACGGACCTAAGTTTCGCACATTGATTTAAACAAGTCGGCAGCATTATTAGCCCACGCCACTGGCTTAAGTTTTGTTTAATTTTTAATTCTATAGATTTTTTACATTTGTTGACGGTCCTGCTGGGGTCAAATATTTTTGAACGTTGGTTTCAAACCGAGCTTAATTTCTTTTCTAATCAACCTGAGATTCGATTATAAAATAGTACGAATTATGGGTGCTATTCCTTTCCTAAGCAAATGGG
>JBBDSB010000693.1:0-14460 GCA_040905205.1 Cyclobacteriaceae bacterium | reverse complement strand
TCCTCGCAAAGGTAAAGGTTATTTTGGAATTTGAACCCTGAGAAAGGTATACCCATGTTTCTTTATCGACATTGAAGTAAACTTCCTGAGGTGGCCCCATAATGGTATAGATCATGCCCCGGTCTGTTGCCCAGCCCTCCTTGAAGTCAGTAAATAGGATATTGGCAAATTCTATCTGACGAAAATATTCCTTGATGGTCTTTTTGGCAGTATCCTCATCTCTTGTCATTTTTATCCAGTAGGCGTCCAATGCCAATTTTTTGTTATCCGCTTCCAGTAGGGTTTCATGTTCTTTACGGGTGGATATATAGGTGACCATCTCAATCATTTCTTCCCAGGTGGAAACCCTTGGAAAGGTTTTGCTTACCGTTTTCAGTAAAATCCCTGAAGGCTCGGTGGTATCGGATTGAATAAAATAATACCCGTTTTTATCGAATGGTACCGGCACATTGACCAAAAAACTACCCATTTCTTCTACCTCTGTTTCTTTGGGAACGGCCTGAGGATTGGTTTCCATAGGAGGCAGGGGGATGGGGAAATCCCTGGGATAGAAGTACTCAAACAGATTGATGCCTTTTTGACTTTTGAATAATAATGATTCGCCTACGTTTAAAAAATTCTGATCAAAGGGGATATCGTTACCAAAATAAGCTCCAAAATTGGGCAGATCAGCCACAAAGGGACTGATGAGGTCCGTGTGGAAGGTGTATTCATCATTTTGCCGTGTATCCTTTGCTTGAAAGATCACAAAGGCCTGATTTTTGTCCTGGGGAATTTCTACGGTTTCTTCAAAATAAAAATGGCGGTCCGTATTTTTTTTCAAATGGTCTGCATCCAGGGCCACAATCATGTCATCTGTAATATTTTGATCGAAACTGTTCACAATGGTGTAGGAAAATAGGTAATCGTCAAAATTTGAAGTTTCTTCTATTTTTTCCACTACCATTTGCAACTTAAATGTCCTGTTTCCGGTTTCAATGGGGATTATTTTCAGGGAAATTCTGGAATACCTGGAATAGCGGAGACTCTGATTGATTCCTTGTAAGTTGGTTTGAGAATAGGCGGATAATGTTAGGATAAAAAGCAAAAAGATGCTTCCGATGCGTCTGTTCATGTTCAATGACTTTATTTTTTTTATAGTCGGTTTTAAAAATTAACCTTAATTTTGCTGAAAATAATAAAATTTTAAATGGCTACCTATACAACGGAAATAACATCCGATAAGTTGATCAGTGATAACCCAATTCATCAACGTCTTTTAAAGGCCTACATTGCTGCCAAGGATATGGTTTCTGGTGATTTGCTCGAAATCGGTTGCGGGGAAGGCAGAGGGGTAGAAATATTGGCTCCTTTGGTGGACAGTTATCATGGACTGGATAAGATTGGCGAAATCATTGAAAAGTTGAAAATCAGGTATCCTGCTCATACTTTCGATCAAGCCAATATTCCGCCCCTGGATAAACTACCCAATAATTCTTTTGATGCGGTGGTAAGTTTTCAGGTCATTGAACATATTCAGGATGACCTGCTTTTTTTAAAGGAAATACATCGGGTGCTTAAACCTGGGGGTAAGGCGATTATTTCAACACCCAATAACAAGTTTACCTTAAGCCGGAATCCATGGCATATACGTGAATATTTACCCGATCAACTTTTGGCCCTGTGCGGTTCTGTTTTCAGGAAGGTTACCCCCAGAGGTATCGGGGGTAATGAAAAAGTATGGGACTATCACCATGCCAATCGGATCTCTGTAAACAAAATAACGAAATGGGATTTCTTCAACCTTCAGTATTGGCTGCCTTCCAGTTGGTTAAAAATCCCTTATGAAATATTAAACCGGGTGAACCGGAATAAATTGCATAAAAAGTATGGTGAGCAGGTAACCAACCTCCACCATACCGATTATCTGCTGGTAGATGACTCCGCTAAAGGACTGGATTTGTTTTTCATTTTGGAAAAATAAAAATGGTCATTAATGATGATGGCCATTTGCAAAGGTTATATTTCGAGGCTATTAATCCAATTGTTTGTTCTGGTTTTTGGTAATGACTATGTTTTTATCAAATAAGTTAAAAATTTCAGCAAACACCTGAGGATATACCGGCTTCTCCAGATAACCGATTACTTGTGGATACTTGTTGGATTTCAGTTTGTCAGCGGGATCTGTGGAGGACGTTACCATGACCACCTGAATTTTATGTTTGTAATCTTTATATTGAAGCAGTTCCAAAAAGGCCCATCCGTCCATTACAGGCATGTTGATATCCAGAAAAACCAAAATGGTATCACAATCTTCTTTACGGCCATCCAGTACTTCAAATGCCAATTTTCCGTTTTCAGAGGTGTGAATTGGGCCATCAATGGGTGCTGTTTTTACTATATTTTTGATATAATGGAGGGTTAACATATCATCGTCCACTATAACAGTTTCAAGTTTTTGCTTCATAATTTCCGTTAACTAATAACCCTCAAAATTGATGTTAAAATTCTTTCTTTGTTATATTTTCCGAATTTAGAACTTTAATAAGGATTAACAAAATGGACTTTGAAAAAATAAGTTTCAACGTAATGACAATAAGCCAAAGGCTTTTTAATTTAATTAAATTTATAATTTATATTAAATTTCAAATTTTAACAGGCACCGTATTTTTACCGAAAATGAATTTAAATGCGGTATTTTGCATTTCCAAATGTATTTTTTTCCGATCGAATGATTTTGTAATGATGAATAGTCCAAAACAATAAAATGGATATTTTTCCAAAAGTACCTTAATTTTTGCTTTTCGATTATCGATAAATGCCTTTAGATTTTATATTTTATTTAAATTAAAATTTTTATTAAAATAATTATATTTTTATATTTTATTTAAACTATTTTATTTTTATAAAATATTTCAATGTTAATTTATCAAAATGGAAAAATTCAATTTTCAATAATATATACGGGAAATTTGAATTTAATACCTAATAAATGCTTTGTGAAATTTTCTCTTGTGAATGATAAAAAATTCCTTTTAATTTATAGAAAAAACAGAGGGATTTGTACTATTTCAAACCCTTATAAGTTTTCTAAATCACTAAATTATCTTTTAATTTTTATTAAATTTTTACCATGTGGACCTCAGAAAAAAAATCAAACCAGGCAATGGATGGACCAAGCACCACTTCTTTTTTTGCTCCAGGATTTCGGATGATCGGTGACATCGAATCCGTTAATGATGTTAGAATAGAAGGTATTGTCCAGGGCAATATCTCAACGACTAAGAAAATAATTATTGGAAAAACCGGGCAGATCATAGGAAATGTAAAAGCCAGCCAAATTTCCGTAATGGGTGAAGTTGTGGGCGAAATCATGGCTACCGACATTGCCATCATTGGAGAATCCGGAATTGTTCATGGAACCATCGTTTGTAACAAGGTGAAGATTGAGACAGGGGCTGAAATTGAAGCCTGTATCAAAAAATTAAAATCCCAGCCGGAAAAAGAGATGGACAACCAATCGCATCAGAAAAGGAATGAAAAAAATTCGGAGGTTAAAGCATCCGATCTTAAATTGATCACTGCCTGATTGAAAGGTCACGTATCATTAGATGAAATCGAGCATGACGGTAGCGACCCACAGAGGGATGATTTTCAAACATGCGAGATTCCCTATCTGCCGACAGGCAGGCATGTGACCACTAAGAAACAATTATAAACAGATGAAAAAGGCCCCATATTCCAGTTAAAAACCTTAACTTCTAACTGGAATATGGGAATTAAACCTTTGTTCTGACAAAACCAATCTGGATGCTACTTCCAATATTTTTTCTAATTTTCTATTTTCGGGGTTGATTCCATTCAACACCAATTCTGTAAATCCGTCTTCATCCAAAAAATATATCGGATTGATTAATTTGGTTTCCATCCGCTCTGTCGAATCAATAGTAAGTTGATCCATTTGATCTGGTTCGTAATAGACTGGAAATACCTGATCATCACCTAAATAAGAATTTACCCAGTTGAGGCATTTTAAATGGTCATGAAAAGAACCCTTATTGAATCCGAATAATTTAAAATTCAACCTTTTTAATTGATGAAGTTCTGAGATGAACCTCTCAATTTCCTGCTTATCATTTGGAATAAGGTCTATGGGATTGGTATAAACGATGGTACGTCTGTTGTTGATCAAAGATTTGAGATGAACGTTTCCATACCGGGTTTTTACCATGAGGTCCGGAAAGAGATAGTTCTGCACTACAAGTGGCGATATTTTATTTTCAAGTTTCATTTTATTAGGGTTTAATTGGTGAGTGTGCATTAACATTAACACCATAAATATAATAAAAAAAAATTGTATTATATTATGACTATAGGGTAAAAATTAACCTAAACTGATTAAAATCATAAAATGATGGTTGTTTTATCAACGATAAATTGAATCTGTTGATCATTATTCTGTACCTTATTTACCTAATGTTCCGCACATCGATTTCATTAAGCAGAAAGCATTAAATGCCCCGCAGCTTGATTAAATTTAACATACTATGGTTCTTATCCATATGTTCTCAGACCCCAAGGGGTCAAATATTATTAAAAGCGGGTTTCAATCCTTGGTTAATTTATCAAAAATATAAAATAGAGTAGGGGGGTTTAATTATTAATTGTTAAATTTAAACGAAAAAATTGACCCTATTTATGGAATCTGGAACCATCTTCTACATTATTGCCATTTTAGCCTATTTCATTTATACTACCTTCATCCAAAAGAAGCCAGAAAAGACCCAGGGCCCAACTGATGATGAAATGGGGAAGGAAACTGATCAGGTGTCCCCAAAAAAAGGTGTTTCTTTTGAAGAAATGTTAAGGGAAATAAGAAATGAACAGGTGGAAAGAGAAAGTGATTTAAAAACCACTGGGGAATCCAAGGATGAAGAAGTTGGCGAACAAGAGGAAGTTCCTTATCAGGAGGTGTTTTCAGAACCCTTGGAACATGAAGAAGAAAGTTACAAAAACCCCTACCGTGAACTCGGCCAACCATTGGTGAAATTGGATGATCAGGTGGACATCAATGATAATGAACAATTATTGGGAGATGTAGAGGATGTGGCAGAAGAATACCAGGGAAGAAGTAAATATGCCTCCATGCTCAAAAATCCGGAACATGTAAAAGATGCGGTGATACTCTCAGAAATTTTGAATCGCCGGCATTTCTGAGTGTACTTTATAAATAGATCATGGTTTTAAAAAGTATTCAAAAAAAGTATAAATGATTTCGTTGGATGATTCATTGGGAGCGTGATTTTCTCTATTGGTCATGCCTACCCTGTTTTTATGTCCGTATAATTTATTTACCTCCAAACTGTAATTCAAAGGGATCCACCTTTCTTCAGGATCTTCTGCCCCCCCTGATACCAGAAAAGGCCTTGGTGCCATTAGAACGTGCAGTTCATGTAGATCCATATTCTTTTCCAGAAGTTCGGGATAAAGTCCTTTAGCAGGATTTTCTTCATCCGGAACCCCTCTTTTCCTCCATGGGCGAGGATGGTAACCCAAATACCAGGGTTCCCAATAATTGATGCTCGGTCGGCTCTTGTCAAACATGATGCCCGGGTCAGACCAGGCCGCTGCTGAGAAATTTTCGAATAAACAGGAGGCAAACATGGCCCATTTTCCTCCATAAGAATGTCCTACAATTCCAATTTTTTCTTGATCAACTTCCGGCATTTCCGCCAACAAGTACCAGGCATTTGCAGCAGCGTAAGCCAACATGGACAAGGGCTCTACGGAAGCGCTGTCTATATGTGGGTAATATATGGAATAGGTTTCATTTTCAGTAGTTTCGGTGGTACCCAAAGAGAGGGTCACAAATCCTCTATTGGCCAGTTGAAGCGCAAAGTCTCTTTGTTCCCTTCCTTTTCCAATAGCAGTTTCCGGTTCATAATATACCGTTACCACCGCAGGAGCATTCTTGGCATGGTAGGGTAGCAGCAAATAGCCTTCTGTAAATTGGCCCGGGACCCATTCAAATCTTATTTTCTTCTGAATAAAATTCTCTTTTTTTTCAATATTCAAAACCTGAAATTCCTGGTCTTTAATAAAGAAGGGCCATTTTCCCATTTTTTTATGCCATTTCTCCAATATTTCGGATCTTCTCCGCTCCCAGTCTGCCACATCTATTACCAAAGTACTGTCCTCAAAAATGAAAGGGTCCCTGTGGCTGCCTTGCAGATTTTCATATTCATAGGGAATTGAAAAATAGGGAGCCAATAAATCCCACTGGATCATATTTTTCAAGTGGGCAGGGTAGGTTTCGCCTTCACTGGTACCGCTACCTGGCACATTGGGTCCGAAAGTGATACTATCGCCAAAAAAAATGATCTTCTTTTTTTCCTGAGTCTTTCCATTCACCACAAGGTATTCAAATATTTTTTGAGCAATAATCTTGTTACCTTCACTGGTAGGATGCACCCCATCCGGCTCTCCAGAATTGGCGACATTCATAATCAAGGATGTTTTTCCGGGATTAGGGGATTTTCTCCTTAAAAATTCCTGGTGAAGATCAATCATCTTTAAATTATTCGCCTTCGCCAATTCTGATATGATGGCATTGGCCTCGTTGATTTTTATATTGGGGGGGAAATCAAAAAAATCCAATTCGTATCTGGAAGAAATGGCGTTGGTATCGACAGGAATCAGGTTTAGCAAAACAGTTTCTATTCCGGCTTCTTTTAACCTGGTAATGATTTTTTGATAACTTTTTTTAAAGGTATGGTAATCCACAAATTTATGGAGGTTGATCATGTCATTGATACCCACCATAACAAACACCATGTCCGGATTTTCATCGATAATATCAGGTTGAATCCTGGCTAGAAGATCCATGGAGTTATTTCCACCCACTCCTTTATTGATAATGGTCCATGATTTTTCCATAGGGCCTTCATTTTGGGTGGAATCTTTCTCCCAACTAGAATTAGCCCAACAAAAACCCCAACCGAGGATGCAGAAAACCAATATGGGTAAAAACTTAAAATGCATTTTTTTAGGTTTAAAGAAGTTTTTTTTAAATTTAATAATTTCAACTCTTTTTTGCCTAATATTAGAGGATTATTTATGGGTTAGCGGTGTTTTTATTTGATTGACCCTATTTTTGCTGGTCCTGAAGGATATTGAACCTTATTTCATTTGGTAACTAAGGTTTTTTTAGATAATTAATAAATGTATATTGCATTGGTCTTCGCACCTTCTTTCCATAGATATGTTCAAATACCTTTCTGCCATTATTCTATACTTTTTCATCATCTCAGGTTGTGTAGCATCAACAGATGTCACCATTTATGGAGTTGGGGAGGGGAAAAGTGACTTGTTTATTTGGTTAAAATCTGAAGGTTTTAATTTGGAAATTTATCCTGACTTGGAAAGGGCCGTTAATGAAATTCCGGCTTCCGCGGTCCTCTTGATATTAGCCGATAATTACCCGGAAGAAAGAGTTACTGTTACACAAGGACTGATGGAAATGATGGAGACGAAAGGCATCCGGTTTTATTTCGAATACCCTAAAATGGTTCCTGGATTGGACCTTTCTCAAGAAGGCAAAGTTTCTGGGAGCTTACCGATCAGCCAATGATCAAAACGCAGTTCAACGAAACCCTGGATACGATGTTAAAAGAGTTGAAATAGGAAAAATCCACTTTTTCCCAAGATTAGCCGGTTTTATAAGACGATCTTACCCCGATCTCTCGGGTTTACAATCTTCTGATTTTTATGTTTCTGAAATAAACTTTGTCGTTGTGATCCGTAAGTAGGATATGTCCGCTATCCAATTCCCCATATTTTGCATCATCCTTGAATTTGGTTGCAGCTTTTCTTTTTAAATAATGCTTGCTCCCCCTTTTATAACTGACCACTTTGATGCCATTGAGCCAATGTTCTACCTTATTTCCCCTGGCAATGATCTTTCCGGTGTTCCATTCACCATGCGGATGCAAGATTTTGTTTTTGGGGGCATACAATAAGTAAGCAGCACCCGAGGAGCTTGTACCATTGGGATCATCTTTTATGCCTTTATAATTATAATCATCTATGATCTGGTACTCCGGTCCATTGACCATCATCTTGCCTGTTTTTTCGTTGTACAGGGTATCCACAAAATATTTGAACCCACTGTTGGCACTTTCTGTGAGGTTGAACTCGAAAATCAGTTCAAAATTGCTGTATTTTTCTTTGGTAATGATGTCCCCACCCCCCTTTCCATCCAGGAAAAGCGTGCCGTTTTCCGTTTTCCAACCTTTTTCCGGGAAATCCGGGCTTTGTTTGCTCCTCCATTTTTCGGTGGACTGGCCATCAAAAAGCACTTCCCAATCCTCATTTTGTGGTGGAATATTGATAAATGCCACAAACATGATGGCAGCAAGGAGGATCCAACTGATTGAATAATAAAACCTGTTTTTTTTCATGAGAATATATATTTAATCTAAAGACCAATTGATGGCGTTGTTTAATAACCGTAGGAAATTTGGATGTTGAAAGTCGGTTGGGTAACCCAGTGAGGTATAAAAGATTTTGCTTTTGTTGGCTTTTCTGGTCCAGGCAATTGGTTCAACGTATCCAGCTGATTGTCCTTCCAGCCAAACTTTTGATTTTTTATCCAGTGTGGGATGGATTAAATAGATATTTCCATTACTGAACCAAGGATCTTCTGGTATGTTTTTTAATAGTTGCTTGGAGTTGCTTTTTAGAATTACTTTAGTTTCCTCCGTGGAAGGGCCATAACCCTGATTTTCATGTCCCAGGATCTCAGGCACGAATTCCCACCAATCCTCAAATCCCGCCGGTATATTTTGATCCATTACTGAAAATGCATGGTTGGCAGTTCTGATGCCCACCAGGGGTTTGCCCGATTTGAGGTGTTGTTGGATCAGGTCCATTTGCTGGTTGGATAATGCCACCCTTCTTAAGAAAGTTACTACCAGGTCCGCATCTTTTATGGCTTCAAGACCTGGTAGATGGAAGGCTTGCCTTTCCCCTTCCCCTATGATCACCTGCGTTTGATGTCCACTTTCCTTCATCAATTTAGCGGCAAACGCAGGTATGGTCCAATGGGCCTCATAATTATTGGAGTCTTTGCTGGTTAAAAAGAGGATTTTTTTTGGGGATTTTACTTTGTGCACTAAGCCTGTTGGCATCACTTTTCCATAAACCTTGAGTTGATAATCCCTGTAAGTGGTATACCTGCCCGAAAGCCAGAGTACTACTTCTTTTTGATCATCTGCAAGAACGATGGGTCTGATATTGTCTGAAATGGAATGATAGGTGACTGGAGTAAAGTGCCAGGGTGCACCCGATCGTAACCGTTCGGCCCGGAATATCTCGTACCTTCTCTCCCCATCTACCAGAATGGGACTTCCGGATTGTGGATCCACATCCGTGGAAAAATAAAGGACATTTTTATTTTTTGGGTGTAGGCTAATTAAACCGGTATATTCGTTTTCGCCGGGATACAGCCTGCTTCCGGCAAATGCAATTTCATCTTCTTCCCATTTTTCGCCATCCCACTGGGCGTAATGGTAGCGGTGATCATTTCCCCCCAGGCTGGTATTTTGTGTCTCCCCTCTGGTGATGGGATCTTTTGTCACAGAAAAAACAATGTAGGGCAAGCCATCTTGATCCAGTTTGATATCGCTTGTCCATGCCACATCGGTTCTGGTGGCCAAATCACCATTGTAAACCAAGGTGAAGTCGGAGGGTTTAAAGTTACTTTTGGTTGTTGAACTCAATGGCCCTACCAGGGTGCCATCCGAACGGTAAACCTGGTCATTTTCTATATACCCATGATATATATTATTGTTGAAGTGTCTGGGATGACCATCTGTTGTAATGAAATGAATCCTTTTTTCCCCATCTGAGGCGTATCGCAGATAGGATCTTCCACGAAATTCAAACAGCCTGCCACCAAATTTCCAGCTGTCGCCATCGTCTGATGAAACCAAAAAATGGGGATTGCTTTCATTACCCCTGAAAAAATTATAAGTCATCCCACTGTCCTCTAACCGGTAAACATTGGAATAACAAACCCTTCCATTGGTTTTAAATTGTTTTTCCTCCTGCCATGCTTCAATACTCCCTGCTGATGCAGAAACTCGGTACCTTACCAGGCTATCAATGCTATGGCCGGCATATACAGTGAGGATTTTTCCATCTGGTCTTATCATTAAAGCCCCTACGTTATGGTCGTCTGCAGGAAGACTTCCCGAGGTCAATTGGGTGGTTTGGGTAAGGTGAGTATTCAGATCCCATTCGGTGATCGTATTATTTCCTGTGGAGGTGACCCCTGAAAATAAAACCTTATTTCCCTTCAAAATGGCCCTGTCATCCTGAAACCAACACCAACTGCCATCTTCTGAAATCATTTGAGGCTGATAGGGGTCCCTTTCTATCTCGGTATGTTGGAAAGCTAATAAGGGGATACCAACGGCCAGGTAACACAATAGGCATAAATTTATTTTTTTATTCAATTGCATGAGAAAAGGGAGATAGGTCAGATTCAATAGCTAAGGTGCCAATTTAAAGTAAAGATCCAAATAGGGCATCAAAAAGACCAAAAATTTCCATGAAATTACAAATAAAATTTAAATGGAGCTAAGAAATCATACCTCAGAAATAATGCTTTGGTTTTCAGGTTCCAATCCTTCTACAGTTTCCATTTCGTTGATATGGCTTAAGGTAAGGGTTTTGATTTCATTGATTAACAGGGGGTCATACTTTGCGGCTACCCTAATATAATTTTCTGTAAATCCATTCATTTTTCCATTTTCAACATCTTCTTCAAATAGCACCTGATGGGTACTACCCAAATTTTCCTCATAAAAATGTCTTCGTTTTTTTTCAGAAAGAATTCGAAGCATTTTGGACCTTTTGTTTCGGATATTCATTGGTATAACTCCCTCCATTTCGCTTGCCCTGGTGTTTGCTCTTTCCGAATAAGTAAACACATGAAGGTAGGAAAGGGGAAGTGAATTTAAAAATTCATAGGTTTCCAAAAAGAAATCCTCTGTTTCTCCCGGGAAACCCACGATTAAATCTGCACCAATACAACAGTGGGGCATCAGGGATTTGATTTTTTCTACCCGGTCTACATAAAGTTCCCTCAGATACCTTCTTCCCATCTGTCTAAGGATGGCATTACTTCCTGATTGGAGGGGGATATGAAAATGAGGAACGAATTTCCTGGATTTTGAAACGAAATGGATGATTTCATTGGTCAATAAATTGGGTTCGATGGAAGAAATTCTAAACCGATCTATGCCTTCCACCTCATCCAATGCCCTCAGTAAATTGATGAAATTTTCAACCCTTTTGCCATTTTGGATCCCAAAATCACCGATGTTTACGCCAGTAAGCACCACTTCCTTTACTTCAGTTTGAGCGATTTCCCTTGCGGCTTCCAGGAGCTTGGCAATGGTGTTGCTCCGGCTTTTACCTCTTGCCAGCGGAATGGTACAGAAGGCACAGCCATAATTACAGCCATCCTGCACTTTAAGGAAAGTTCTGGTTCGGTCATGAATGCTATAGGCCTGATTAAAACCGGTTGCATCCTGAATTTCAGAAGCCAATACCTTAGTTTCCTGATTGGCCGCAAATCCGTCCAGCAAATCGATCAACCTGAATTTCTCTGCAGCACCAAGCACAGCATCTACTCCTTTTATTTCGGCAATTTCACGTGGCTTGAGTTGGGCGTAGCATCCAATAATAGCCACATAGGAATGGGGAGAAATTTTCTTTGCTTCCTTTACAATTTTTTTACATTTTTTATCTGCGTTCTCGGTAACCGAGCAGGTATTGATAATAAAAATATCCGGTTGGCTGTCAAAAGGGACTTTTTCATACCCTTTCTTTTCAAACATCCTGCTAATGGTGGAGGTTTCTGCATAGTTAAGCTTGCAGCCAAGTGTATAAAATGCTACTTTTTTCAAAGCCTGTGGTATTTAAAGTTCCCCGCAAAAATAGGGAATATCTTTGGAGTTTTCAATTTTGCAAAAAAAAGAGGGTATGGCTCAAAAATTAAGAGGTTTGATTGATAAAGTGGCTATTTTTTTTGACAATACTATAAATTTGAAGGTAATCACATCTAAATTTCACCTATTTTGTTGTAAATTCATTTATTTTCCTACTTTTGTATGTAGTTTTTAAACCACAAAATCAAACAATGGCAACACTAAGACAAAAAGCATTAATGAAGGTACAGTCCAGACCAAGGGTTACCGCTGTAGCTCCTTCCTTAAAAATTTCCGATTACTTTGGATCACAGGTATTCGGTTTAAAAGAGATGCAAGAGTCCCTTGCTTCCCCCATTTTCCAGAAAGTAAAAGCCGCTATAGAGAAGGGTACTAAGATTGACATGTCTACCGCAGATGAGATTGCTACTGCAGTAAAAAGTTGGGCCCTTTCAAAGGGAGCAACCCACTATACCCATTGGTTTCAACCATTGACGGGTTCTACGGCTGAGAAGCATGATACCTTTTTTGATGCACATTCCGGAATGGAAAAATTCAAGGGAAGTGCATTGGTACAGCAGGAACCGGATGCTTCATCATTTCCAAGTGGAGGCATAAGGACTACGTTTGAAGCCAGGGGATATACCGCCTGGGACCCCAGTTCTCCTATCTTTATTTTTGACCAAACCCTTTGCATTCCAACCATATTTGTTTCCTTTACCGGAGAAGCATTGGATTTTAAAACGCCTTTGATAAGATCTACTGAGGCCATTAACAATGCGGCGGTGGATATTTGTCAGTATTTTGACAGAAATGTCAAGAAGGTTAATCCTTCATTGGGGGTTGAGCAGGAATATTTTGTGATTGACCGTGCGCTGTATGCCACCCGACCGGATTTGGTGATGGCTGGAAGGACAGTTTTTGGACATAATCCAGCCAGGGGACAACAACTGGATGACCATTATTTTGGCTCAATTCCCTCAAGGGTGAAGGAATACATGAAGGATTTTGAAATTGAGGCCCTCAAGTTAGGGATACCCGTTTCAACACGACACAATGAGGTAGCGCCCGGCCAGTTTGAAGTGGCTCCCTTGTTCGAGGACATCAACAAAGCAACCGATCACAACTTGCTTTTAATGGATGTAATGGAGAGAGTGGCTGAAAAACACGGTTTGAAAGTACTTTTTCATGAGAAGCCTTTTGCAGGTCTGAACGGTAGTGGTAAGCACAACAATTGGTCACTGATTACCGATACAGGTGTCAATTTATTTCAACCCAGTAACTCCGCCCGTGAAAACCTTCAGTTTCTATGCTTTCTGGTGGCTACCATCAAAGGAGTGTTTGACAATGCCGACCTGTTAAGGGCCAGTATTGCTTCTGCAGGTAATGATTTTCGTTTGGGTGCCAATGAAGCTCCTCCTGCCATTATATCGATATTCCTGGGTTCAACCCTGACTGCCATTTTGGATGAACTCGAGAAAAATGGAAATATCAAAATTGAAAAGGGGGATAATATGTATATGAAATTGGGTATTTCCAAAATTCCTGAAATTATATTGGACAATACGGATAGAAACAGGACTTCACCTTTTGCTTTTACAGGCAATAAATTTGAATTCAGGGCTGTCGGATCGAGCGCCAACCCTGCGGGGCCGATGACTGCCTTGAATGTGATCGTGGCCGAAGTGCTGAAAGATCTTAAAAAAGATATTGACAAGGAAATAGATGGTGGCAAAGAAAAGAAACTTGCGATCGTAGATGTATTGAGAAAATACATTAAAGATAGTAAAAAAGTAAGATTCGAGGGGGATGGTTATTCGGAAGAATGGGAAAACGAGGCCAAAAAAAGAGGTTTATCCAATTTAAAAAGCACTCCTCATGCCCTGGATGTTTTGGTTTCCAAGCAAGTAACCAATCTCTATAAGAAACACAATGTGCTGAATGAGAAGGAATTGCATGCCAGACATGAAATAAGACTGGAGAATTATATTATGAAGGTTCAGATCGAATCCAGGGTAATGGGTGATTTGGCATTGAATCATATTATTCCAACAGCCATTCTCTATCAAAATAAACTGATCGACAATGCCAACGGTCTTAAAGGTCTGGGACTTGACCATAGAGCGGCTATAGATACCATTGAGGAAATCAGTAAACATATTGAATCTTTGAAAATGAATGTCAGTGCAATGATTGAAGCCAGAAAAAAGGTCAATAAAATTGAGGACATTACTGAAAAAGCCAAACTTTACAGTTTTGATGTGAAAGAATCCCATTTCGATAAAATCAGGTATGCGGTAGACAAACTTGAATTATTGGTTGACGATGAATTCTGGCCTTTGATGAAATACAGGGAAATGTTGTTTTTGAAATAAAGTTTAAAACCCGACCTGGAAGTCGGGTTTTTTTATTCATTTTTAGCACTCAATAAATTTTTTTAAAATAATGGGTTCTTTAATCTTTGAAGCCATGGTTTCCATAAAAT
>JBBDSB010000692.1:0-2375 GCA_040905205.1 Cyclobacteriaceae bacterium | reverse complement strand
AATCATTACATAAAGATTTGTTGATTGCCAACTGTCCTTTTTTATTATTCTTAACCGGGATAATTTTTTTATCTCCGAAATATTATTTTTATCTTTTCTCAATCAATTTTCCTATCGTGAAACACTTGTTACCTGTCCTGCTTTTCTCCTTTTTATTAGCCTGTGGGTCAGGCAACCCTTCCGGTGAAAACGGACGAGCGCCGGATTTGGATTTTAAATTGGATACCGTCCAGATCGATGCCAAAGGGGAAATCCTTTTTCTGAACAATAACCTGCGTTTTGCTGCCCTGACTGCGGACAAACAATACCTGTATAATTTAAACAGCCAAACCTACACCATCGAACAAATCGACCTGGATAAGTTGGCATTGGAGGCCTTGCTTCCTTTCGAAAAAGAGGGGCCGGATGGCATAGGGGCTTATATGTTAGGGATGCGACTGGTGGAGGGAGATAAATTCCTGATGTCCGGATATGGCAATCATGCCTTGTTTGACAGGAAGGGAAAGAAATTGGCGGATGTGGGTCCGGAAACCGTTCCTTTCTTCGGATCGGAAAAGGAAGAAGGGAACGTTCTATTTCCGGTGCGGCTGCCAGGGACTATTGCTGCCTATGCCGGGGTCTATGTGGTTCCGGGAGAAAGAGAACCCTGGTTATTGTTTTGGGATACCGAAGAAAAAAGCTACCGGAAAGTAAGGAATCCCCTCCTCGAAAAGTCCGTGCAATACCAAAGGGACTTTGACGATGGAACGACCGCATTGTTTATGAGTGGAGGAGAATACCTGGAGGTAGAAAATGAGAGGGTCTTGCTGTTCCTGGCGGGAAGCTCCGATCTGTATGTACTGGAACCCGGAGAAAAAGATTTCCAGCCGAAGACTTTTGAAAACGGTTGGATTCCCCGGGAAAAGGAGACCGTTTTTCCGGAAAAAATAACCAACCGTGTCCGATTTCAGGAGCTGATCAGAAAATTTAATGAGGAAATTGCTTACCACAAGCCCATCTGGGACGAAAGTCGTCAGGTCTATTACCGGCTTTCCCATAAGATGGAATACGGAGTTGGAGAAGCCAGTCCTTCATATTCGCTTTTCCCGAATCCCGAAGGTGCCAGCATTTATCTGACGATCTATGATACCGACTTTAATTTACTGAGAGAGTCCCCGGTGCCTGTTTTAGACCTACCACCTTCCTTTCACTTTGCCAAAGACGGCAAAATCTGGATTTTTGAGAATATTGAGGACGAGATGGGGTTTGTAAGGTTGAGTTTTGATTTGTGATTGATGTTTTTTGACATTCCATCTATAATCCAAAATCTACAATCCTAAATATTCGAAAAGGTTGGCTTATAGTTTCTTTATGGGATAGTTAGCCACAAACCAATTGATGTATTCCGGCAGTTTTCCACCCAGGTAATAGGGCAGGTTCATCAAATAAAATGTTTTGCCCGAAAGCATTTTTACTTCTTCTACTTGGAATTGGTTGGCCAATAGTCTAGTGGCATAGGGGTGATCAGATTGCTCCATAAATTGAAACAAGGAACGGAGCTTTCCTTTAGGACCAGATTTAATCTCAATTGGAAATACCCTGTTCTGCATGGAAATGACCAAGTCCACCTCTGCACTGCTGTTCGATTTTTCCCTCACCCAGAAATTTGGCTTAAAACTTGGCGTATCAAATTTTGACTTTAGTTCTTGCGTGACCATTTGCATGACGATCTTTCCTTGGTGAAATTCATTAAAATCTTTTACCTGTAGCATGTTTACCTGCTTATTTAGCTGGTAATTCAACAGGCCTGTGTCTAAGAATTGTAGGCGGGGACGTTTTTTAAGGTCGTCTATAATCGAACCTCTTATAAATCTTCCGCTGAAATTCCATTTTAATGTAACATTTACAGGGTAAATATATGTAAAATATGTAATAAATACAGGGTTAATTATTACAAAATATGTAATAAATACAGGGCAAAATGTTATAGAAATTGT
Source organism: Cyclobacteriaceae bacterium (assembly GCA_040905205.1). Taxonomy (GTDB): domain Bacteria; phylum Bacteroidota; class Bacteroidia; order Cytophagales; family Cyclobacteriaceae; genus Cyclobacterium. The sequence continues at coordinate 399 of JBBDSB010000692.1, read as the reverse complement.
ATTAAATATAAGGTAATATTTTAATTGTAAGAGCTTATACAAGACTTTGATTTATGATGGATTTAATCTATAAAACCAAATCACCCATTCCCCAGGTTTTAGGTTACATGTTATGGGGGGTAATGATTATTTCTCCATTCCAATCCTAAATCCTAAATTAGAAATCCTAAGTATTTAACAAACCAATTCTTAGATAAAGGTTTATTTACATATTTTAACACCCAATTATTTTAATTTGGCTAAAATTTTCCTAATTTTTTAGTCTCAATAAATTTTATGCTTTATGAAACGGTTAATTTTTGCCATGCTTTGTGGGTTTGTGTTTGCTTGTGGGGGAAATGATGGGGGAGAAAACGGGGATCAGGTTCGTTTAAATTATACCTTGGATACGGTAATGGT
>JBBDSB010000691.1:0-2377 GCA_040905205.1 Cyclobacteriaceae bacterium | reverse complement strand
TCCTGCACCAGCTACTTGTGGGTCGGTAAAAACAACCCAAGGCAATGAAGAATAAGCCCCTCCTAAATCCTCCCCAAGGGGGAGGACTTTATCCTGGTCATTTACTGAAGTGAACGCAGATTCTACTGCTGTTTTTCCCTCATACGCTGCGGTATAGACAAAGGCCGGGGTATTGGCGCAATCTCCTGCGGCAAAAATATGCGGCAAATTGGTTTCCATTTTTTCATTTACGGCTATATGTCCGCTTTTCGTCAGGGATAAACCGATATTTTCCAAGCCCAATTTATCGGTATTGGGTTTTGTTCCTGTGGCTATCACTACTTTTCCTTTTTCTGTGATTTTAGTAAATGAGCCGTCAGGGCATTTGCAATGAATGATCGTTTCGTTTCCTGCCCCTTCGACTCCGCTCAGGGCAGCGTTTTCAAATTTAACTGCCCTTAAATTGGGCAGAATCTCTATCCCTTCTTTTCGAATTTGGGTTTCCAAGGCTTTGCTGATGTCTGGTGTTTGTGTTCGCAATACCCTGTCGGTAAATTCTATGATTCGGACTTTTACACCCAACCGATTGTATGCCATTGCGATTTCCAAACCAATGTATCCTGCTCCCATAATTGTCAGGCTCTCGGGTTTTTCTTCTAAGTCGAAAAGGGAAGTATTGGTCAGATAATCTATACCATTCAGCCCTTCAATGTTAGGAATATTGGTCGTTGCTCCGGTGGCGATGATGAATTTCAGGGCTGAATATTCTGTTTTCCCATCAACTACTATTGTTTTGTTGTCTTTAAATTCTGCCCAACCTGTAAGCATTTTTAGGTTTTCAAAATCGCTCACCACATCCATGTATTTTTTCTCCTGTAAGGTGGCAACCAATTTTTTCTTGTCTTTGATGACTTGGGTAAAATCAATGTCCACGCCTTTGGGCTTGATGCCTGCAAAGTTGGAATGCGTAGCGTGATAAGCCGCTTCTCCTGCTCTGATTAAGTTTTTGGAGGGTACACAACCTACGTTTACGCAAGTGCCACCAAAGTCTAATCCACCGTTTACCATCAAGGTAGATAAGCCCAAACTTTCGGCTTTGATAGCTGCCGAAAATGCAGCAGAACCACCACCGATTATAATTAAGTCGAAAGCCCCTCCCGACCTCCCCAAAGGGGAGGAGATGGCCCCTCCTAAATCCTCTGTATGGTTGATGGATTTATTTACGTTACTATTCTCGGATTCATGTTCCCGTTGCGATAAAATAGATTTTATTTCTTTAATGAAGCCATCGGGGTCACCTATTATATTTTCATTGCTAAATCGGAAAACCACAAATCCTTGAACATTGAACCAAACGGTTCTTTGCTGGTCTTGTTCTGGCTGAAAATCGTGAATTTTACCGTCAATTTCTATGATAGTTTTGGTTTTTAGATGAACGAAATCAACAATATAGTCCCCTATAATATGTTGCCTTCTTATATGAAAGCCTAATTGATTTCCTCGTAATAATTCCCATGCAACACTTTCCGCTTGTGTCGGTTTTTTTTTCATTTCCTTCGCTTTTTCCTTCATAGGCCCATAAGTCATTGGGTTAGCTGTGCGATAATGGTGGCTTTTCTCCCCTACCTCTGGGAGGGGCTGGTGGTGGGCTTTGTAATTTTTGGTTTCGTTAATGGTATTGACAATTTCTTCTTTGCTTGTTTTAGATGGGTCAAATGAACATTCGCAACTGGCGTTTGGATAACTTACTTTGGCCTCTGTTACACCTTCAGTTTTTGCGAGTAGTTTTTCTATGCCTGTGGCACAGTGGTCGCAGGTCATTCCGTTGATACCGAGTTTTATGGTTTCTTTGTTCATTACGATCTACTTTTTTGAGTTTCTTTCCTGATTTCTGCTTTATAGCCTGTCTTTTCAATCACCTTGATGATTGCTTCAGCGTTAGTTTTGGCAGGGTCATAAGTAATAGTCGCCAAATCGCCCGGATATTCCACCGAGTGTTCAATTACCCCGTCCACAGCCTTCAAAGCGGATGAAATATGATTAGAGCAACCTGCACAAGTCATTCCCGTAATTTTGAGTTTGACGGTTTCTGTTTTTTTCTGTACCGCTTTTTCGGTTGTTGCTTTTTCTGATGTTGGCTGGCAACATTGTGCATTGGCTTGGGCAATTCCAAGAGTGAACAATACAATGGATACTATTAAATGTTTTTTCATTTTGGTTTTAATTTTAAATTATACCATATAAACAATATCCGAACTGGCTGACGGATAGGTCAATATCATCGTTTTGATATCCAATGACGTTAGTCCCGCCTTAATGGCCATCGCGAATAAATTGATGACTTCCTCTGAATGAGGCCCAATCAAATGGGCACCTAATATTTTACCGCTTTCTTTCT
>JBBDSB010000690.1:0-2386 GCA_040905205.1 Cyclobacteriaceae bacterium | reverse complement strand
TGAGCAATATATTCATGTATTTTCCTCTAAATTAATTGGCATGATCTGAAATGAACTTAATTCTATACACGCGGATTTCCTCTTCTGAAAAATCTTCGTCCTCCAATTCGTTCAAGGCATCCCTGATATGATCAGTATCAGCTGTCATAAAATATTCATTGAGCGTGTCCTCACGTTCATCATCCATGATATTGTGAATGTAATAATTGATATTTAATTTGGTGCCACTATAAATGATTTGCTCTATTTCATGCAGCAATTCTCCCATACTGATGTTGAGATTATTTGCTATTTCGTCGAGGTCGATTTTGCGATCCACCTGCTGGATGATAGATATTTTTACTTTCGAACGGGTCCCTGAAGTCTTTACCACTACATCAGAAGCTGTAATGATTTCATTTTCTTCAACATATTTTTCTATGAGTTTAATAAAAGTGTTTCCAAACTTGGACACCTTTCCCATGCCCACACCGTTAATCTGGGCAAGTTCATCCTTGGTTGTCGGATAGACGGTAGCCATTTCCTCAAGAGAGGGGTCCTGAAAAATAACATAGGGAGGAAGCCCTTTGCTTTTGGCTACTTTTTTCCGCTCTGCTTTCAATAATTCGTAAAGCTTTTCATCATAAGCTTTCCCCATGCTGTTCATCTCTTCCGAAGATATGGTTTCAGACATTTCTTCGAAATTATGATTTTTACTAATTTTTACAGGATAAGGGGATTTGATAAAACCCTCACTTTCTTCAGAAAGTAACAGGACCCCGTAGTTTTCAATATCTTTATCCAAAAGACCAAAAATCATGGCCTGCCTTATTACTGTCCGCCAATGAACTTCGTCCTTTTCGATTCCTTTTCCAAACATCGAGAGTTTGTCATGGTCATAACTTTCGATATAATCATCTTTATCCCCCCGGATAAGGCTGACAATATGGTTCATGGTGAAACGTTGCTTGGTTTCTTTTACGGCTTGAATAATAGTTATGATATCCTCCTGTCCATTAAATGTCTCTTTACTCTTTTTGCAGTTATCACAAAAACCGCATGCTTTATCCATTTTTTCGCCGAAGTAATGGAGCAAAAATCTTCTCCTACAGACAGAACTTTCAGCATAGGCGGCCATTTCCTGCAACAGTACCCTGGCATTTTCCCTTTCATTGACAGGTTTGTCTTTATTGAACTTCTCCAACTTAACAATATCTTCATACCTGTAAAACATAAGGCAATGCCCTTCCAGTCCATCTCTCCCTGCACGTCCGGTTTCCTGATAATATCCTTCGAGGGATTTTGGAACATCGTAATGTATCACATATCTCACGTCAGGTTTATCAATACCCATTCCAAAGGCAATGGTCGCAACAATGACATCCACTTCCTCATTCAGAAAATCATCCTGATTTTTAACCCGAACATGACCATCCAATCCTGCATGGTAGGGGGCTGCATTTATCCCATTCACTTTTAATAACTCTGCAATCTCCTCCACCTTTTTCCGGCTTAGGCAATAAATTATTCCTGATTTTCCTTTTTGGGATTTGATGTATTTGATGATTTGTTTTTTGGTGTCATTCTTTAATTTAGGCCTTACTTCATAATAGAGATTAGCCCTGTTGAAGGAGGATTTGTAAAGGTCCGCCTCTTCCATCTGAAGATTCCGCTGTATATCTTGTTGTACTTTCGGTGTGGCCGTAGCAGTAAGGGCAATAACAGGCAAATTATCTCCGATTTGGGATATGATGGACTTGATCTTCCGGTATTCAGGTCTGAAATCATGACCCCATTCAGAAATACAATGGGCTTCATCAATAGCCACAAAACTCAAATGGGCACTTTTTAGAAATTGAACATTCTCTTCTTTCGTCAGTGATTCAGGTGCTACATAAAGTAACTTGGTCAAGCCAGCAGAAACCTCTTTTTTTACTTTATTCGCTTCCGACTTGCTAAGCGTGGAGTTTAGAAAATGCGCATTGATGCCAAAACTGTTCAGCTGGTCAACCTGATTCTTCATCAAAGCTATAAGGGGGGAAATAACAATGGCTGTCCCTTCCTTGGATACAGCAGGCAGCTGGTAACATAGGGATTTACCAGCACCAGTAGGCATAATGACAAAGGTATTGTTGCCTTTGAGTATGTTTTCCACTATCAATTTTTGGTTTCCTCGAAATTGATTGAAACCAAATATTTTTTTCAGATTATCTTTTAAAATATTATCCACTCCATAAATAGTTTAATGAGTTGCTTCTTGCTAATCATTAAAGTTAAATTTAAATCTTTCCTACCTTAATACAAAACTAACAATTAACAGCTGTAAAATTGAAATTACTAAAAAATATTAAAAGCACGGCAATAAAAGTTAATCTAAAGGATGCCAAATTGGTTTAGGATTTAAATT
>JBBDSB010000689.1:0-14622 GCA_040905205.1 Cyclobacteriaceae bacterium | reverse complement strand
ATTTTGATCTCACCCAAGACCAGTCTACCCTGCTCAATGCAGGGATAAGCAACCTTCAGACCAGTTTAATTTTCGGGGGGATATTTGCTTTTGGAGTGCTTTTCCTCTTTATGGGGAACTACCGAACGCCCATTATTATCGGCATCAGCCTGCCTTCTTCACTGATGATCAGTTTTCTGGTGTTTTATTTCTTTGATATTTCCATCAATGTAATCTCGCTGAGTGGATTGGCCCTGGGATTGGGGATGTTGATTGATAACTCCATTATTGTACTGGACAACATCAGTAGGAAACGAAGGGAAGGATGGTCCCTTTTTGAGTCCAGTGTAAGGGGAGTCAATGAGGTCATGTCAGCCTTGATCAGTTCCGTATTGACTACCTTGGCCGTATTTGTACCCCTGGTATTTTTAAGCGGGGTGGCTGGGGCTCTTTTTTACGACCAGGCCATTTCCGTGGCAGCCATTCTTTCTGTTTCCCTATTGGTTGCGTTTATTTTGCTCCCTGTACTCTATCATTTATTTTACAAGAGAAGGGAAGCAAGGGTAGAAAAGGAAGACAGCCATCTTTTCCTTTCCATGCTCAAGGCTTATAAATGGCTTTATACGCGGCTGTTCTCCCAAAGAAAACTTTCCCTGATGCTGTTCTTGGTGCTGATTCCCCTGATGTTGATTTTGGGAAAAGTGTTGCGGGTGGAAGGGCTTCCCCCCATAGAGAAATTTGATGTAATGGTGGACCTGGACTGGAATGAACCCATCAATGCTACCCAAAGTAAGGAACGGATCGTGGCACTTTTGGAAAACATGCAGGGGAATTACCGACATGCAGAAAGCGAAATTGGCCTGCGGCAGTTTTTACTTTTTGAAGGTGAAAACTCCATCCAGCAGGTGGAACTCTACCTGATGTTTGAAAGTCAGCAGCAAAAGGAAACCCTCAGCGAACACTTGTCCATGGAGGTCAGGGGGAAATATCCCCAGGCAAGTATGGCCATTAAAGATGCCCCCAATGCCTTTGACCAGCTGTTCAGTTCAGATCGGCCCAATTACGAAGTGAGGTGGAAGGACCTGGCTTCAAAACGGCCCATACCGGCAGAGACGATGGACAATTGGTTGGAGCAAATGCCGGATGCCTCATGGACCAGAGGGCCTGGTTTACAAAAAGAATCATCGGTAATTTTTAGGATTGACATGCAAAAACTCGCCATGTACGGTCTGGAAGTAAATGACCTGATAGGGGAAATTCAAAAACTCTTTGGCAACTACCTGATCACCGACATCAAAAGATTTGGGGAAACTACGCCTATCCTGCTTAAAACAGGAGAGGTGGATTTTCAGACCTTGTTAAAGGAAAACTACCTATATGCAGGGGAAGAAGGAATCCCCTATGCCTTGGACAACTTTATCCGGTTTTCTTATGATGACCATTACAAATTCGTGACCTCAGATCGGGCAGGAATCTACCAATCCGTATTTCTCGAAGCACCACGGCCCACTGCTTATGACAGCGATTTTCGTGAATGGGCGGTGAACCGGGATTTGAGTCTGAGCTTTACGGGGCAATATTTTGAGGACAGGGAGACCATCCGACAGTTGATCAGCATATTGATGATATCCGTACTGTTGCTGTACTTTATACTTGCCGCCCAGTTTGAAAGTTTTATACAGCCCCTGATCGTCATATTTACCCTCCCCCTTGGGATTGGAGGGGCTTTTCTGGTGCTATGGATGACTGGGACCTCCCTTAATGTGATGTCTGCCATAGGCCTGGTGGTAATGTTGGGCATCATGGTCAATGATGCCATATTGAAAATTGATACCATCAACAGGCTAAGAATTGAATATGGAAATGAAGCCGGGCTCAATAGGAGGGAAGCCTTGGAGAAAGCATTGTACAGGGCAGGGGAAATCCGGTTGAAACCCATAATTATGACTTCTTTGACCACCATTTTAGCCCTCTTGCCGGTAATATTCAGTGCTGGTCTGGGTGCCGACCTGCAGCGGCCATTGGTATTCTCTGTAATCGGTGGTTTGACGATCGGTACTTTTACGGCTTTGTTTTTTGTTCCCCTGGCCTATTGGTTCCTGGCAAGAGGGAGAATACCCATTACAATGAAAGTTACATCATTATGAATAGGAAAGCTTTCTTAAAGGGACCATCGCTTTACTTGGGTGGTGCTGTGATTCCTCAGAGAATAAGCAGGGGTTAACACTAAAAGAGGTAGAGGAGGTGGTTTAGTATAAAAACCTTCGGAATTTTGGGTTTATCATTTTCATATGAATTATTCCATCAATTTAATTTTAGCTGACATGAGAATAATATTATTTTCCATGTTAATTTAAAGGCCTGAAAAACAACCAATAGTGGATAAAATTGTAACCGCTACGCTGAATGCTCCAGGGGGTCCTCCATCCGGTAAGCCAACTATTTGGCAGGAGCTAAAAAATGCCCTTCGCGGCACAGAGGCTGATTACACCCGGATTGGAATGAAAAAAGCCATTTTCCTTTTGGCAGTTCCGATGATTCTGGAATTGGTGATGGAATCTACCTTTGCGGTGGTGGATATCTATTTTGTGGGAAAATTGGGCGCTTCTGCAGTGGCTACGGTGGGGCTTACCGAAACTTACCTGTTTTTACTTTATTCTATTGGCATGGGTTTGTCCATGGCAGTGACGGCCATCATCGCACGCAGGATAGGCGAAAAGAGCAAAGAGGATGCAGGGATATCGGCCATTCAGTCTATCATTTTGGCCATTTTGGCCGCCACCCCATTTATGGTAGGGGGCATATTTTATGCTAAGGAATTGTTGACTTTGATGGGAGGCGATGAGTGGACGGTACAAAACGGTTACCGGTATACCCAATGGATGCTTGGTGGCAATGCGGTGATCATGTTGCTTTTTGTGATCAACGCCATTTTTCGCGGTGCAGGAGATGCGGCCATTGCCATGTGGATCCTCTTTTTATCCAATGGTATCAATATCATGCTGGATCCATTGCTTATTTTTGGATGGGGTCCTCTACCGGCAATGGGAATCGAAGGAGCAGCGATTGCCACCAATATTGGCCGGGGTGTCGGCGTATTGGTTCAATTGTATGTGCTCTTTAAAGGTGGTCAGCATATTCGGGTTTCCTTATCTCAGATACGCTGGGAGGCCAAAGCCATGTTAAACATATTCAAAACCTCCTTAGGCGGGGTGGGACAGATGATTGTGGCCATGACCTCCTGGATTTTCCTGATGCGGATCCTGGCAGGTGTGGGAAGTGAGGCGGTGGCAGGGGCCACCATAGCCATGCGCATCATTTTTTTTACGATGATGCCTGCCTTTGGGCTTTCCAATGCAGCTACCACCTTGGTGGGGCAAAATCTGGGTGCCAAAAATCCTGAGCGGGCGGAATCATCCGTTTGGCAAATAGGGGTCTATAATATGATTTTTTTATTGTCAGTTTCGTTGGTTTATTATTTTTACAATGAGGCGCTGATGGGTATATTCACACAGGACCCGGTTGTCATTGCCATTGGTGCGGAATGGCTCCGAATACTTTCCTATTCCTATTTTGTATATGGCTGGTGGATGGTTTCCACTCAGGCCTTTAACGGGGCCGGTGATACCAGGACCCCCACTAAAATCAACCTGGTATTTTTCTGGCTTTTTCAGATACCCTTGGCCTACTACCTGGCCATTAACCTGGGCTGGGACCATACTGGAGTATTTTGGGCAGTATTTATTTCCGAAACTTCGGTAGGGCTATTTACCCTATGGTTATTTACCAAGGGTAAGTGGAAGACAGTGGAGGTTTAGGAGAAGCTTTTGGGCCAAGATTGGAGATAACCGTTAATTATTTACGTAAAGCAGGATCTACAATGGATTTCGTTTTGGCACCTATCCATATTGCAAGTTAATTGAGGGAAAGTTTTCCGGCACAATCTGAGATCGAAAAAAAACATTATGCTGTTTCATGAGTTATGATGTCAACAAAATCCTAGCGCTTAAGGCAGATTTTGAATCTAAAATCATATATTGTTTTAGAAAACTTTAAAATTGCTGATTTTTTTCAGCAACCAGCACATTTGTTAAGCAATAATAAAATTCATGAAGAAGTTTAAAAAGTCCGAGATAGTTTTGATGGTATTGGTAGTTATTCTGATCGGCGTATCAGAATATTACTTTCTCATTGTAAATGAACCCCTTAAAGCCATTTTCATAGGTTTATGGTGCCCAACCATATTGGGGTTTTTAATAATATTTAATATGAAAAAGTAAAATGGAAAACTTAGACGTAATAATATTGACAATATTGGTGGTGATATCATTTGTGATTTTTATCCTCACTTCTGTTCAGGAATTTATTCGAATGGACAAAGAACCCTATAAATTTGAAAAGGCATCAGGATTTACCAGAGCGGCCTTGTTCGATGTACTGAGTTCCCTTCTTGATGACGACGAAATTCCCGAAAAAGACAGGGATAAATTTAAAAGTACCTTAAAACGTACCATTTCTGACATGGAAACGGATGGGGTGTATTTCGATGGGGAAGTGAAAAAATCTTTGAAAAAAGATAAATCCAAAAGGAAATCTGGGGATGGTAATGATAAAACCACTTAGTTTCCCCACATAATTCTTTGATCAGCTTATTTTTTCCGGTCCATCAGAGAAGTGCAAAAACTGTTAACATTTTGAAAGCATTCTTCCAGTTCTGGCTTTTTCCAACCAGCACCTGGAGATTTCCATCCACTTTTTTAAAAGGCTGCTTTTTCGTCAGGGAATTTACCCGACGCCTCAAATCCGCAATTCCCAGATTCTTTTTGATGACTACCATCAAAATGCGGCAGACAGGTTAATTCATCGGGCAATGGAGTTAGAAAATCGAATAAATGCAAAAAGGTCAGGCCGTTAAAATGGAGTATCAGAACAACTATTCTGCAAATGACAGGACCTCCAAAAGGGAAAAGAGCCAAACCTTATATTCCCTTATATTGTTTAAAAAAAAGAGAAACAGGACTTCCACCGCCTTTCTCAATCAACAACCCACCAAAAAGGGTTCGCTTGACGGTTTAGTCGGTTTTTTTAAGACAATCTTGGCTTGGTAAATGTGCATCTTGGGTATCCAAAACAAGCCCTTTTTCAGGGAATGCCGGCATTTGGATTCCTAAAACGACTCAAAGCTATTGCTCGATACATTCCCATTGGCATCGATCGAATAACCTACGGGGGAGCCTTCTTTCCAGACCATTTGAGGCAACATTTCCAGTAGCACGTTACGATGTTCTTCAATGATCGGCATAGTTTCTTTTTTATAGGCAATATTATCCCATTCGTTGGGGTCATGCTCGTGGTCGTAAAGTTCTTCCAGGTTGATCTCCGGATAATAAATATACCGGTACTTCATGCTTCTCACGGCATGTCCGGTGATGCCAGGTTGTTTGGGGTTGCCAAATTTGTAACTGGTAATTACCGGCGATGTCGCGGCTTTAGGGTCCTTGATTTGCGGGACCAGGCTCTTTCCATCCAGATGTGAAGGCGGCTCAAATCCAGTGAGATCGGCCAGAGTGGGATACAAATCCATCAAGCTCACCGGTTGCTCGCACTGTGCCCCTCCGAGTGCCATACCGGGGACAGATATGAGCAATGGTACCCGCGTAGACCGTTCCCAAAGGGTGAATTTTTCAATATTGTCTTTTTCACCCATGTGCATGCCATGGTCAGACCACAGGACAACAATCGTGTTATCGGCATGGACTGATTTTTCAAAGGCATCCAGCACTCGGCCAACCATTGTATCGGAGAAGGTGATCGAGGCGGCATAGGATTGGATGATTTTTTCCCATTGATTGTTTTCCAGCACCCATTTCATTATCCAACGACGGCCATGATCAAAGGCGTCTTCCAGGTCATCCTTTTTTCGTTCCGGTAAAACAATATTTTCCAGGGGATACATGTCGAAATATTTTTGGGGAACTTCCCATGGATCATGGGGTTTCCACATTCCAACGGCCAGGAAAAAGGGTTTATCGTGTCGCTGACTCAGTTGGTAATTTGCCCAATCCGCAACATGGTAGTCGGCCATTTTTTCATCCGAAACAGGAATCGCTCCCCAAGTCCACCATCCGTTTCCTCCGGGACGATTTTCATTGTCAACATCCTCCGGATAGATGATCTCTTCAGGTGCCCGGATCTGATAGGGATGGGAAATAAAGGGGCTTGGGTAGTAAAAATCCCAGTTGGCCGGTTCTACCTGGCTGGTCGGCGTCCATGGTGGTGCCTGACTGTGATAAATCTTGCCTGCGCCCAGGGTTTTATAGCCGTTTTTTTTGAAAAATTGCTCCAGGGTCATCACCTCTTTTAATGCATCAAATTCCCGCCACTTGGGGCCATCTCCCCAATGTACGTTTTGAGGCCCGGAACGCGCATGATGTACTCCGGTAAGAATGGCTGCCCGTGTGGGTGCACATGCCGGAGCCGGTGTGTGGGCATTGGTAAAAACCATGGAAGAAGCGGCGAGACGGTCGATATTGGGCGTGTGGATCTTCATGCCCGTATGTCCGGATAAAAATCCGGCCCAGTCATTCATATCGTCCACAGCTATGAATAAAATATTTTGCTTCCCATCTGTATTTTTTTGTGGAGCGTTGCAGTTATTGAATAGCAGCAACGCCAACGCTGCCAAAAAAGGGAAGCCGTTTGGGTATATTTTTCTCATGGTTGTTTTCTTGGGTTGTTCATTCTACCGTCTCATTATCGCACTGCCTTAAGGCATGCGGAGAACGCCTCGGTGTTGTCTGTGCTGTCGTCTCCAACCGCACCGTAATCCACTGCTTTGAAGGTGCCTGCATGTACCTGAGCGGCCAAAAAGAAGAGCAAGCTACACATCTCAAACAGGGTGATGCCTGAACCTGTTCTAATTTCATTTCTCATTTTGCCTTTAGGCTCCCTTTTCCCCCATGTTTTGTGGCGAATTTTCCCCTGCCAATATTCCCAGGGCCCTCAAAAATTTATCCAAATCCGAGAGTCGGGTGTAAACATGAGGGGAAACCCTCACACAATCCAGGTTACGGTAAGGAATGGCGACTGTATGAATCTGAAACCGAGACAAAAGGTTGTTTTCCAAGTTTTTAGGTGTCATTCCTGCAACCGAAACCCCGGCAATGGCACAACTGTAGGGGGCTTTCAGAGAGGTATGTATCCTTACTCCGGGTATTGCCAGCGCTTTTTCAGCCCAATAGTTCTTTAAGTACCTTACCCTTTCCTCCTTGCGTTTGGTACCTATGCCATTGTGAAAGTTGAGCGCTTCGCCTATACCCTGTTCAATGGGAAAACTCCTTGTTCCCAAGCTTTCAAACTTACGGATGTTTACGCTTTTTGGCTCCCCATTGCAAAGCAAGGGCCATACCTTGCTAATTTTTTCCTTTTTTATCCATAACATCCCACTTCCTATGGGTGCCGAAAGGTACTTGTGAAGGGAGGTGCCAAAGTAATCCCCCTCCAGCTCGGGAATCTTAAAATCCAACAGTCCAAAGGAATGAGCGCCATCCACGATCACCTCTATCCCGTGCTCATGGGCCATTCGGCAAATCTTTTTTACCGGCATGATCTGGCCCACCCAGTTGATCACGTGGGTGACATGGATGATTTTGGTCTTTTCAGTGATGGCCTCCTTGTAAGCCTGCACAATGAGGTCATCGTCCTCTATGGGAAACTCAAAGTCAAGTTGTTTATAAACGATGCCTTCCCTCTCTTCTCTTTGCCGCCAGGCTTGCATCATATTGCCATAATCAAAATAGCAACCGATTACCTCGTCTCCCCTGGACAAGTCCAAACCGTAAATCACGGTGTTTAAGGCTTCAGTGGCATTTCGGTTGATGGCGATTTCTTCTGGGTCTGCTCCTCCTAATGCGGCAAGCCTTTCCCTCAAGGGCTCTCTTCCCTGGTCTAAAATCCGCCACATATAATAGGAAGGTCCCTGGTTGGAAAGCTGGTTGTACCTTTCCACAGCCTGCTGGACCAGCATCGGGGAAGGGGACACCCCACCATTGTTGAGGTTAAGCACAGGGGCGGAGCTGGCCGAATAGGCCTGCTGTATGGTGGACCAATAATCTTCCTGAACTGCCAATTCACCGGGGGAAAAAGCATTGTACCTGGCGGATAAGTCCTCGAAAATCGCCCCATAGGCTTGGTTGAAAATACTTTGGGCAGAAAAGGCTCCCCCGGCCAGTAGCGTGGCATTTTTCAAAAAGGAACGTCTATTGGATTTTGTACTCATCTCAAAAGGATCTATTAGTGGTCAAGAAATATAGAAAAATAAAAATAGGTCAAAACACCCATGTAATCAAAGTTTCCCCGGAAAATAATTGTTTTATATTGATCCTATCAATTTGCCGGATGCCAACAATTACCTCTGAGAGGACAACCAACACCCTTTTGCCATTCTGAAGTACTGTTAAGTATGGATTCCCCCGCACCTGATCTTGATGCGCCTGTGATGGGATGATTGTTTTAAAAAAAAATTCTCATATTCAAAAATGATATTAATATTCGTATCTTTGGAGTGTGCCTATCAGGCAGATAAATGAAGTATTCAGAAGTAGAACGAAAGCTAAAAAAACATGGATGCTACTTCTCTTCTGATGGGAAAAAGCATCCCAAATGGTATAGCCCTATAACTGGGAAGTATTTTGATCTAAGCCATCATAAAGGCCAGGAAGTGAAGATAGGCACACTAAAAAGTATCAGCAGGGACTCTGGGGTTAAAATTTAACTCCCTAATTTCCAATTCTTTAAATCGTAAAACAAACCGTAAAATGAAACTGAAAGTATTAATCGAAAGAGGTGATGACGGGACTTTTGGTGCCTTCATCAGTTCAGACAATACACCCTTTGGATTGTTGGGTGATGGTGACACCGCTAAAGAAGCAATAGACGATTTTTATAATTCCTATGATGAGATGAGAGAATTATATAAAGAAAAGGGATTGAAATTCACTGAATGCGAATTTGAATTTTCATATGATGTGGCCTCATTTCTAGATTACTATGGTAAGGTGCTTTCTTTGGCTGGATTAGGGAGACTTACCGGGATCAATCAGGGGCAGCTAAGTCACTACGTGACCGGTAAACGCAAGCCCGGAAAGAAAACTGTAGAAAAAATAGAAAAACGCCTGAAATCATTCGCCAATGAGCTGCAGCAGATTCAGTTTAACTAAAGGGTTCTCATGCATGGGAACCCGGCAGCCGCTATAACCTGATCTTCTGGTCCGGGTTTTTTTGTCCTATTCATCATGCGAAATTAGTCGTATGGGTGAATTAACCGTATTTCAGAGAAGTGGAATCGATCTGCCAGTGGGTAGGATGTTTCCCTTTATTTCGTACTCCGGTTTCAGGAAGGAAACGGAAGGCATCATGGAAAATGCGCCGGGCCAAGCTTCGTCTCTGAATTATGGGTTTTTATAATAAATGAATTGAATTAGGCTGTTAGCCAATATCTCATACCAAAACCCCTTCAATAGAAATGCGGCTTTAGCCCATTCAAAAAAATAGCATTCCAAAAATCCCGGCTTTAGCCAAAATTGAGGAAATGTAAGGACATATGTTTTTAATTGGATTCGGAAAGCAAAAATTTCAAATAATTTATTGGATTTGATTTGCCCTCAAAAATCAAGAAGCGCATAATAGGGGAAAAATATTCCAGGAAGTATGAGGAGTTTATTATGAAATTTGGATTTGAGTCATCTAAGTACAAATGATTTGGCTAAAGCCGATGATGCTGACACACCCCATATTGCCTACAGCTAAAGCAGTAGGCAATTGGTCAAAAATTCATATCTGCCAAATACGAATAACATGAATGTTTATAGGGAAACCTCTTTTGAATTCAAATAGGGAGAGCCGCTTATACCCTTTTTTTTCATTAAATAGGTCTTTCCTGACAATATAGACTGTTATTTATTATTGGATAAGTGCCTATTTCCCCAACTGGGTGTAGATTGCATCTACATCCCTTCTATCCAATTTACGCCAGCGAGGCATTTGTAATGCCGGATCACATGGAAAGTTCGTAAAGATTATCATTATTGGATACGGAGACTTCAAGCCATTATAAATGAATTTTTGGCAAGTCTTATCTGTTTACTGCTTCGGTGATATAAGGGTGAAGTAGCATACTTCACCCAGTAGATACGTTAATGTTAGAGATGATTATCAAGCACCTGTTTGGCCGGCAGGCAGGTGTGAGATTCTCCCGAATCAAGTCGGGACAGGCACCCCGACCTTCGGTACGGGACAAGTTATGGCCGCTAAAAGACAATTATAAAAATAAGAAATTAAAAGTGCTCAGCAGGCATTCAAAAAGCATTATGAGTCCGAAGACTATTTTCAAATAATTTTGGATCATAAGAAAAAAAAATTAGAGTTCGGAATTAAGCCTACTCGTCCTACCTAATTGAGATTTAGAAAAATTTTAATTATTTTAGAACATGCATCCCTACATTCCACATCTGCTCGAAGATATTGCTAAGGCCCATAGGGAGGATACTTCTCGGGAACAAGAAAGCGTACAGACCCCCGAAGATCACTTTGAAGAAATCGAAAGGTGGCTTTCAGAAGACCCGACCCATACTTTTGGCCATTATTGTGGGTTGAAAGCAGCAGAATTTCCCCCTGCCATTCAGCTATCGGAGGCAGATATGGCACTGATCCTTAAAGCTTTCCATAAAATGATGTTTTCCTGGAACCTGGATATTGACTTGCCTGATGAGCTACCAATGCCCATTGCTTATACGATGACAGTGGACACACTCAATCAAAAAACCGGTATCGTTAATGACGGTTTTATGTCCTTTGATTACTGCTCAGGCTCGCCGGAGCAATGTGTTTTTAAGGAATATTGTTCCTGCCTCAAATACACAGATGATTTCCCGGAGGACATGGATTGGGAAGATGGGGAGCTTCCTTATTGATGGTTTTATGATGGGATGACTGAGAGTAGGGAATAGTATGTCTAGCTTTAAAATATTGATGAATAAATTGAATCATAGCGTATTTATTTTTACTTTTACGTTAACAGTACACATCACGCTACCCGTAGAACAGCGTCCCAGGGTGTGTCTTTTGCTTTTATAGGGGTTTTGTTTTTTTGCCATGTTTGACAAAAAACCTATACAATTCCGGAACAAATTCACATCCTTAAATCTTGGGGTTTAACAATTATAATATTTGTTGAATATGTTGGTTCCGGGAAATCATTTTGCCGAAAAATTAATTCATTTATTTAAAAATTCTTGAATTATTTTCAATTCACCATTGATTATTAACAATTGGTAATCATGAAAAGCGAAATCATCATATACCAGACCGAAGACGGTAAAACCAAAATACAGACCCGATTGGAAAACGAAACGGTTTGGTTAACCCAGGAGCAGATGAGTGAACTTTTTCAACGTGAAAGAAGTGTGATCACCAAACACATTGGAAATGTCTTTAAAGAGGGTGAACTTGATGAAAAAAGCAATGTGCAAAATTTGCACATTGGTGGTTCTGATAAGCCTGTAAAACATTACAACCTGGATGTTATTATTTCTGTTGGGTACCGTGTGAAATCTCACAGAGGTACTCAATTCAGGATTTGGGCGACCCAACGTCTGAAGGAATTTATTGTGAAAGGATTCACCCTGAACGATGAACTGCTGAAAGAAGCAGGTAGTGGCAATTATTTTGAGGAATTGCTCTCGCGCATTCGTGATATTCGTTCGTCGGAAAAAGTCTTTTGGCGAAAAATTCTTGATATTTATGCCACCAGTATCGATTACGATCCGAATACGGAAATCTCTTAGACCTTCTTTAAGACGGTACAAAATAAAATGCACTGGGCAACTCATGGTCACACAGCAGCAGAAGTGGTCTATCAACGTATAGATGCAAAAAAAACCATATTTGGGCTTAACCAATTATAAAGGGATCAAACCCACCAAAAAAGAAACGGAAATAGCCAAAAACTTCCTGAATCAAAAGGAACTGAATATTTTAAACCGAATGGTGACGGCTTATTTGGAAATGGCCGAGTTGCAGGCACTCAATCGAAAACCCATGTGCATGAAGGCTTGGGTTGCCCGTTTGGATGATTTTCTCATCATGACCGGAAATGAAATTCTTAACCATTCCGGCACTGTTAGCCATAATAAGGCTTTGGAAAAGGCACATGTAGAATATGAGAAGTTCAGGGAAAAATCTAAGAATGAGCTTTCTGAGGTAGAAAAAGACTTCATCAAAAAAATTGACCGGCAGGCAAAACAGCTCAAGAATATGGGTAAATAATTAATGGTTAATTGTCATTGAACGAGATGGTGGTGAAAAATAAGAGCTTTAATACAAAATCATCCCCACAACGATACTAATGGGAATTACGGGACATACAAAGGAAAGTACCTTTCTGGCCTATATCAATAGGCCCAAGGACAAGGATGAAAATGCCCGGTTGTTTTTGGATATGATGAAAAATGTGAGTCACAGGGGGTAATACTTGTAAAAGACAATGGCCTGACAGGAGATGTTTTCCCCTATAGGGTAGGCATTTGAATGCCCTTCCGACAAAAAGAAAAGACGCTACCCGTCAATTTCCAATTAACATAACACTAGTATCTTTCTCCATCAATTTTGTTTCTTTAAACGCCGTCTCAGGGCTGTACCCCCTGGGGATATTTTATGACTATCAAAAAATCAAAACTATCTGACTCATTAGGTGCATGTCGTGAGAAGCTCCGAGGGGCCATGGAAGCCAGCTTGTCCAAGGACCATTTATGCCTGCCTGGCCTGCCTGAAATGGTTCAATGCCTTTATGGATTCAAAAGACCTTTTTAAAGAAAACAAAATGATTACCGGAGAATTAAAATCACAAGTAGATAAAATATGGAATTCCTTCTGGACAGGAGGAGTGGCCAATCCATTGACGGTCATTGAGCAGCTTACTTACCTGATCTTTATCCGCAGACAAGTTGTATAGAGTGGTCTTAATTGTAAATAAGAAAACGCTTATTTGCAGTTAATGCATTAAGTGCAAATATAAATTATTATAATTGCACTTATGCAATTAAAAGATATAAGGGATTTTGAGGCAGGAAAATGGATCCAAAGGCTTGAATATAAAAGTTTTATTCCTTCGGAGATCACCTTGCAATGGATGGTCACCAATCCAGAACTCCAAAATCTGCTAAGCAAAGCAGATAGATTTATTGGAAGATTGGATGCTTTTTCGGATCTGATTCCGGACATAGATTTTTTTATAAAAATGCATATTACAAAAGAAGCCACAATGTCCAGTAGAATTGAGGGAACGCAAACCTCTTTTCAAGAGGCATTGGTGAAAGCAGAAGATTGATAAAGGCCTTCTTCAAAAACCTACCCTTTATTTATCGGATTTTTTTGAGAAAAACAGATTAGAATATTATGATAACCTGATGAAGGTAAGGACCCAAAATGATATGGAAAATTGGATCAAATTTTTCTTAACTGGAATAATAGAAACCGCAAAAAAAGTGTGGCTACATTTCAGAATATCATCCGATTAAGAGATGAAATAGAATTCAACAAGCTGATTACTTTGGGTAAAAAACAAGTTGATGCCAAAAGGTTGATCAATGAACTGTACAAGCAGCCAATCTTAAATGGTAACCAGGTAGCCGAATTGCTGGGAATCCATCCTTCCACTGCCAACAGGCTAATTAGGAATTTTCAACAAATTGGGATTCTAAAGGAATTAACCGGATATAAGCGGAACCGGATATATGCCTTTGAGGAATATATTGGGTTGTTTAGCTGACGTTTAAACAAAAACAGATTTACCACCAATTACTAAAAGATCTTGCCCCCAACCAATCAGAGTACCAACCGCAGGCCTTAGCAAGGAAAGCACCCTTATGTCCAATATCAACTAGCCCCGATGAAAATTCCGGCTGTTTATGGACCATTTTAAGAGGAGGAGATGGGGGAATTCTAGTCAAAAGTGGTGTCAAGTCCAAAAAACAGGCCCCTTATTTGCACTTTAGGTTTTAAGTGAAATTATATATATTTATAATTGCCCTTGAGTATAATTGCCCTTGAGCAAACGTGGTACATTCTTATTTACCGATTACAGGGATTTAATATAAGCTTCCAAACTGCTTTCTAAACCTCCATTACCTTGGGTGCATGACGTTCCAAAGCAGCATGAATTTCAGAAGACGTATGTACACCTGTACCTGATGAAATTTTTATTGAATGTGGTAGTTCCGGGAAATCATTTTACAGAAAAGTTAATTCATTTGTTCGAACGATACCCGAATGTGGCCCCATTGCATTTGGTATAAAAAAAATTGGCCAATGAATATTTGTGGAATTACTAACGTAAACTCAAAATTTCACGATGAACGAAAAACCACGGTAAAGCTTACTTATTTTGAAACTAACGATTCAGAAAAATTCTGTAATTATCTTGAGAAAGACTTGTTTGCACACCGGGCATTTAAAAATAAATCGGAAATCAGAGGGGAATTAATGGATCATTTTTTGAAGTATTTGCGAATATTCAGCTTCATGCGATGACTGAGTCCCCTGTATTCGCATGTGGGCAATACTATCCGAATTTGGAAACACTAAAAT
>JBBDSB010000688.1:0-14649 GCA_040905205.1 Cyclobacteriaceae bacterium | reverse complement strand
AAAACATACAGGAAGACAATGGCGAAATACCTTAAGTACACCAAAAACTTCTATTTTATTTTTACCGTTTTATTCATTATCTGGATGGTATTTATTGACACCAATGATATCGTCAGCCACTTTAAACTTCGTTCTAAATTGAATGAACTTGAAAAGCAAAAAGAGTTTTACCAGGAGCGGAAAGAAAAAATCAAGGCCGATAGGGAAGAATTGATGAGCAATTATAAACTTTTGGAGAAGTTTGCCCGTGAAAGATACTTGATGAAAAGGAAAACGGAAGACCTGTATGTTATCATTGAGGAATAAATCGGTTTTATTTAATTTAAATTTCATTTTTGTTTTCTTTTTCTTAGTTTTTGCTTTTGATGCAAAGGCACAACGGGAAATTTATCCTGAAGAAAACCCACCATTAAAAGACAGGATGTATTTTGGAGGTAACCTGAGCCTTCAATTCGGAACCATTACCTTTATTGACGTATCGCCATTAGCAGGAGCCATGATTACCGATAAATATTCTGTCGGTCTGGGTGCCACCTATCAGTATTTTAACAATCGTTTTTACAGGAATGCTGCCTCACATATCTATGGGGGCAGGTTATTCAACAGGTACAATATTTTTCCCAGAATTTTTCTTCATGCGGAATATGAGGCCCTAAATGTAGAAGTCGCCAATCCTATCCCGAACACCAATGATGTTATTTTCACCAGGGATTGGGTACCGGGACTTTTTGCGGGAGCCGGGTATTTTACTCCCTTTGGCAGCCGGGGAGGAATGAACTTTATGCTTCTTTATAATTTTACTTATGACAACAGAAGATCTCCCTATAATGAACCATATGTATTGAGAGTGGGTTTTGTATTCTAAAACCCTTTATCCATGGATTCATTCATTGACCGTTTGCACCAAGCTCATAACAGGTGTCCTGAATGCCCTTCACCAAAGGTCATCCGAAGATTTTTTGATGATGTATTAGGCATCCTATTTCCTGAGCATGCCAATGAGATACTTAAGGAAAGAGGAAACCTTGAAATGAAGTTTTTTGATCTTCGGATCCAATTGGGGAAAATCCTGAAAAATAATTCCAATCTCCATCATGGTGATGGAGAAAAGTTAGCCAATCGGTTTTTTGATGAGTTGGAGCAGGTTTTTAATCTTTTACATGAGGATCTTGAGGCCATGTTTGAAGGAGATCCCGCAGCCAAATCAAAAACCGAAATTATTCGTTGTTATCCTGGATTTTATGCGGTGGCTGCTTATAGGATTGCTAATTCTTTGCATCAACTGGGCATAGGGCTGATCCCTAGGATGATCACAGAATATGCGCATAGTAAATCAGGGGTGGATATTCATCCGGGAGCCAAAATAGGCCGGTATTTCTGTATTGACCATGGAACGGGCGTTGTCGTTGGGGAAACCACGGTAGTAGGAAATCATGTCAAGATTTATCAAGGGGTTACTTTAGGTGCACTTAGTGTAAATAAAGAAGATGCAGATAAAAAGCGGCATCCTACTATTGAAGACCATGTGGTGATTTATGCAGGAGCCACTATATTAGGGGGGGATACCGTGATTGGTCAAGGAAGTGTGGTAGGAGGAAATGTATGGTTGACGAAAAGCATTCCGGCCAAAAGTAAAATATATTACCAAACCAAAATTTATGATGGTTCTTCCAATCAAACCGATTTTTATGTGTTGAAAAACGACGCTTGAAAACCATCCATATTAGCCTATGAAGTTATTTGAATTGATCGGCAACACGCCATTGATTGAATTGGAACAAATACCCACCAACCCGAAAGTCCAGATATTTTGTAAACTGGAAGGTCAGAACCCTGGGGGATCTGTAAAAGACCGGGCAGCTTACCATATGATCCGTTCGGCCCTCGAAAGGGGAGAAATCAAAAAGGGTTCCAAACTGGTAGAAGCCACCAGTGGCAATACAGGTATTGCATTGGCCATGGTAGCCAATCTGCTGGGGGTGGAAATGACGCTGGTTATGCCCGATAATTCCACCAAGGAGCGCATTCAGTCTATGGAAGCCTATGGTGCGAAATTAATTCTTACCCCGGCAGAAAAGACCATAGAATATGCCAGGACCCTTTCCGAAGAAATGGCAGCCAATGAAGGCTATTTTATGCTGAATCAATTTGCCAATCCGGATAATTACCGGGCCCATTATGACACAACCGGTCCTGAAATTTACCGGGATACGCAGGGTAAAATCACCCATTTTGTGTCGGCTATGGGTACGACAGGTACCATTATGGGCGTATCCAGGTATTTGAAAGAGAAAAATAAGGCAATCCGAATTGTAGGTACCCAGCCTACGGATGGATCCAGTATTCCCGGTATACGACGATGGTCACCGGAATTTTTGCCCAAAATCTATGAACCAGCAAGGGTGGACCAGGTGATTGATGTCAGTGAAGAACAGGCCACGGCCATGACCCGCAGAATGGCCAAAGAGGAAGGGATTCTTGCTGGTATGAGCAGTGGGGGAGCCCTACATGTGGCCTTGGAGCTGGCCAAAACCTTGGAGGCCGGCGTCATCGTTTGCATTACCTGTGATCGGGGTGATCGGTATTTGAGTTCATCTCTTTTTGGTTAATATTAAATAAATACGGTTATTTTATTTTTTCTTCCGGGTGACTTTTTTAATGCTTTAAAAAGGAAAAAGACTGAGTCCAATCGAATATTGGCTTCGGTACCAGGAGGGGGAAAATTATCACTGAAATGTATTTATTTACCCGGAAGCTGCCAGATTTCTACCTGGATTTTATTGAACGTATTCAAATTTTCCAATAACTTGCAGGCAATGGAAGACTATAAACAGATTAAAGCCCTTTGCCAAAAAAATGCAACCGCAACTTTTAAGATATTGGATGAATTTCTGCTGTATTATGCTGCAGAAAAGGATAAGTTGGGAAAAGAGATTGACCGCAGATTGGGCACCTACCGACACATTACCCAACAAATAGACAAAAGCTGGTTCAACATGCTCAAGACCCAATACATCATCCATAGGGTTTTGAAGGAAGGTGGACTGGTCCATAAATACCTGAAGCATGTAGCCCTCCAAAACCTGCCACCCGCTCATAGATCCTGGCTGGAACAGCAGGCGGCCTCCCCATGGCGATTTAGCTTTGCTGTTGTAACCGATCATCCGGCCGAGGACTTTTATGAAATGGAAGATGTTTATACCGGAGAACCTTATCTGGTTTATTCCCCTGGCATGTCGAATACCTTAAAAGATGGGCACCGGGAACTTTGGTTTAACCTAATAGGATTTAATGGGGTCTGCTGGCAAACCTATGGGCCTTTGGCCGGTTACCAAAGCTTTGGTCCGGATGATATATTTTTTTTCGCCACAGAACTAAACCCTTCCATAGAAGATGATGATGACCTGATTGCCGATGTGGAAAAAAACCCGGTGCCCTATATGATGTTATTTTTGGGGTCTAATCAGCCCCTAACGGTTCATGAAGCACATCCCTTGGTCATTGTTCTTTCCGATTTAGAAGGGGTCTCTCTGGATACAAAACTATTGGAAAAGGATTTTAACCATGATTTTGTAAATGGGGTTCACAAACTGAGTTTAAAAGGATGGGAGCTCCAGCCTCATTTTTCTGTAGCCTATTATGATGAAAAGGACAATATCCTTCAAGTTACGGCACTTACCGAAATGGGCTATCTAAAATTGGTGGAGGTTTTGAATGATTATGGAATGGATCTGGATGACGTTCCGGATATCCATGTTAAACCCAGTATGCTTAACACCACGGAGGAAATTTTAAAGCGAAAAATAGAATTGATGCCATATGAACTCCTTTTCGAGCCCAAGCAGGATCCGGAATCAGATGCAGAATTGGAAAAAATCAACCAATTGATGGCTTTGGCCCTTCCCGATATCAATGCCGGAAAAAAGCCGGATATAGATGGCCTGGCCAAAAAAGTAGGTGTGGATATTGATACGGCCAAGGAAATATTGGAACAGGTTATGGGGAAATTAAAATAGTGGTGAAGCGAATATGGGTAATTTGTTTTGAGAAAAGGAAAAGAAGTCTTCAGGCATTTTCATCTGTTTATAATTTGTTTTTTAGCGGCCATACCTGACTGCCGTCAGGCAGGTGGAATCTCGCATGCTTTATAATCATCCCTCTGTGTGTCGCTGGCGTCATGCCTGTCTGCCTCAGGCAGGCTTGATTTCAGTGGATTGAAATTCATTGGGAAGAGAAGCTTCGTCATCAGTGAATATCAAAATTTCGAACAAATTTTTTGGAGGGAGCTAGAGTCGTGTCTTACATTAAATGACATTTGCCCATGCTTGCCCCTCCGTCCCCTTTAGGGGAAGACAACCCACGGGATTGACCTTTTAAAAGATCAAGAGATGTTGGTTTAGCGTCAAAATTAATATGACATGACACGAGTACTCCAAAAATAAACCTGTTAATTAACATGACATTAATCATATTTGCACCTTCTGAAAATCAATGTCCCTGATCCGGGCCTGCCTTAGCTTTGTAAAAAAACAAATAAACAGATGCTAAGTAAGTTTGAGGTAAGTATTGCTTTTCCCGTGGAATGGGTTACCGCCCATTTCTACAGCCTTTTGCCAATAGGGTTTGATAAAATTGTCATGGATCCTAAAAAGGGACAAATGAATAATGGGAATTCGAAGCCCACGCTTTATACTGCTCATCTGCCTCAGATTTTAAATTGGCTTTTTGAATTGGAGCAGCCTAGGCTATTGGAAAACGAACCCTGTGAAATTCCTGTTTTGTTATTTGACAAGGAAATTTCATTTGAAAGCTTATTGTTTCATTATGATGGCACCCCGGCTTCTTCCGCTTTAATACTAAATTTCCTTTCACTTTTTTCAGAAAACATACGAAACAGCAAGGCCACCATCATTTCACCGGCATTTATTCCCAGATCCAAGCAGAAGGGAGAGCAGGAGCTCATCCGTCAGGTCAGTGCCCATACTGCAGAAACATCTTTTATCAAATTCAATTTTAACCGGATCGGGGATTTTTGGTCTTATGCCGTCAAGCATCATTGTACGCTTTTGGTAACCACCAAAAATAATCAGGAAGACCTCGCCAAATTGCTTTTTCATTTTTATAAAGGAGGAATGTGGTATGAACGTCTTTCCTTTTATCTTTCAATATAAATCATCATATTGAATGACTTTCGTCATGTTTTTAGCTAACAAGGCCCTGTAACTTGCCTGAGTATGGAAAAAGCCAACCAACTAATAGACCAGGAAAAAACAACAACATGCTTTCACTGTGGGGAACTTTGTGTGGAACAGATCCTTACCCATGATGGGAAAACTTTTTGTTGTAATGGCTGTCAGTTGGTCTATGATGTCTTGCAGGAAAATGACCTTTGCGACTACTATGAAATTGTCCCAAACCCTGGAAATAATCAAAACAAATATTCGGAAAGGAACAACAGGTTTGATTACCTCACGGACTCGGAAGTGGCTTCTAAATTGTTTGATTTTCAGGATAGCGAGGAGACCCATGTTACCTTTTATATCCCTTTGATCCATTGCGCCTCCTGTATCTGGTTGCTCGAAAACCTTCATCAGCTTGATCCGGCAGTTATTGTTTCCCGGGTAAATTTCCTCCAAAAAAAGGTCCAAATCAAATTCAAAAACCAAAACCTGGACTTAAAAGGTTTGGTGACCTTACTGGCTAAAATAGGATATGAGCCTGCCATTCACCTTTATGATATTGATAAAAGAAATACCCTGAGAGGGGACCGGAAATTAATTTATCAACTAGCGGTAGCTGGATTCTGTTTTGGCAATATGATGTTTTTCAGCCTTCCGGAGTATTTTTCAGAGGCTGAACTATTGGGAGATGATTTCAGGCAATTATTCAATTACCTTAATGTGCTACTGGCCTTACCGGTCTTTTTCTATGCGGCTACAGACTATTACCGATCTGCCTGGTTGGCCATCAAAAGCAAAATGGTCAATATGGATGTGCCCATTGCTTTGGGCATCATCACCTTATTTACTTATAGCTTGTTTGAAATATTTGTCTCCGGACAGGAAGGCTATTTGGATACGATGGGAGGATTGTTGTTTTTTCTTTTGCTGGGCAAGCTCTACCAAAAGAAAACTTATGACTCCTTGTCTTTTGATAGGGATTATACCTCCTATTTCCCCATTGCCGTTACCAAAATGGTGATGGATAAGGAAGAAGTGATTCCCATGATAAAATTGCAGGTTGGGGACCTCATCAAAGTTCGTAATGAAGAATTGATACCTGCAGACAGCTTGCTGGTGGAGGAGCAAGCCCGAATAGATTACAGTTTTGTGACCGGGGAGGAAGTACCCGTAACCAAAACAAAAGGGGAATTGATTTTTGCAGGTGGTCGGCAAAAGGGACAACCCATCACATTAGTGGTACAAAAACCCCCCTCTCAGGGTTACCTGACTGATTTATGGAACAATACGGCTTTTGACAAGGAGAATAAGGAAACATCATTGGCTTCTCTTGCAGATCGGATCAGTGGAAAATTCACTTTTACCGTCCTTTTTATTGCCTTTGCGGCCCTGGCTTATTGGAGTTTTCAGGATTTTTCTTTTGGCATCAAAGCTTTTACTGCGGTATTGATCATCACCTGTCCCTGTGCTTTGGCCATGTCCACACCTTTTACCCTGGGTAATACCCTGAGGATATTTGGTCAGGGAAAATTCTATTTGAAAAACGCCCATGTTGTGGAGAAAATGGCTAAGGTGGATACACTGGTTTTTGATAAAACCGGTACGCTTACCTCACCTTCCAAAGCCCGAATCCTTTTCCGGGGCGGATCCCTTTCCACTGAAACCAAAGGCGTTTTAAAGGGCATGGTACAGCATTCCGTGCACCCCTTAAGCTGCCGGATCAACGATTGGCTGGGAGAAATTCCAGTGGCGATTTTGGATGGCATAAAAGAACTGCCAGGCAAAGGAATTACTGCCAATTATAAATCCCAACAATTCCGACTCGGATCTTCTGCGTTTATCGGTGCTAAAAGACAGAACAATGATAACATTACGGCAAATCAGGTTTTTTTCTCCGTTGAAGGGGTGGTAATGGGTTATTTCCAAATAGAAAGTGGCTTGAGGAAGGGAATGGATCAAGTGGTACGTCATATGAGCAGGGAAAGGCAGGTTCATTTATTATCCGGCGACAATGATCTTGAAAGGGAGCAGTTAAAAGGATTATTGGGACCGGAAGTGACCTTGACGTTTAACCAGAGTCCGCAGGATAAGTTGAATTATATTCAGGTGCTGAAGAGTCGGGGAGGAAATGTGTTGATGGCAGGTGATGGGTTAAACGATGCAGGGGCACTTAAAGTAAGTCAGGTGGGGATTGCGGTTACAGAAAACATTTCTCATTTCAGCCCCTCCAGTGATGCCATTATGGATGCGGAAAAACTGTATCAATTGCCCCAATACCTACGGTTCTCCCATACCAGCCGTAATATCATCAAAGCAAGTTTTGCCTTGAGTTTTACTTATAATGCTGTTGGGATATTTTTTGCCGTCCAAGGATTGGTGAGCCCGGTATTATGTGCTATTTTGATGCCGCTCAGCAGTATTTCTGTGGTTTTGTTCACCACCTTGAGCACCAATTACTTTGCCTATAAAAGAGGAATAAAAAAGAAAATTTAAGGATTATGGAGGTAATATTCTTGTTGATCGGAATCAGTTTGGTCCTGGCAGGTGGGTTTTTAGGATTGTTTTTCAAGGCCATGAAAAGTGGCCAATACGATGATAACTATACCCCATCCATCAGGATTTTATTTGATCAGAAAGTAAATAAAAAAGAAAACAAAACAACCAATAAAAAATCGAAGTAATATGTCAGGAACAACACTGGAACAGTTCAGTTACGACAATAAGATCGTAAAATACTTTGGTGTCGCCACCATTGCCTGGGGGATCGCCGGTATGCTGATCGGGGTGATCGCTGCCACCCAGCTATTTTTGCCCGAGGCCAATATGGGCAATCCATATACCACCTATGGGAGAATCCGGCCACTGCATACCAATGCGGTGATCTTCGCTTTTGTGGGCAATGCCATTTTTGCCGGGGTATATTATTCCATGCCCCGTTTATTAAAAGCCCCCATGTGGAACAAGGCCTTATCTTGGTTTCATTTTTGGGGCTGGCAGCTCATCATTCTTTCTGCGGTCATCACGCTTCCTTTGGGCTTGACTTCTTCCAAAGAATATGCGGAATTGGAGTGGCCCATAGATATTGCCATTACAGTGGTTTGGGTAGCTTTTGGCGCCAATATGATTGGGACACTTATAAAAAGGAGAGAAAAGCACATGTATGTGGCCATCTGGTTTTATCTGGCCTCTTTTGTCACGGTAGCAGTATTGCATATTTTTAATTCCCTTGCCCTGCCGGTATCTTTGTTTAAAAGTTATTCGGCTTATGCAGGGGTACAAGATGCCTTGGTACAATGGTGGTATGGCCATAATGCCGTGGCATTTTTTCTGACCACACCCTTTTTGGGATTAATGTATTACTATTTGCCCAAAGCAGCCAACAGACCAGTTTACTCCTATAAGTTGTCGATAGTTCACTTTTGGTCTTTAATTTTTCTTTATATATGGGCAGGACCACATCACCTGCTTTATACTGCCTTGCCGGAGTGGGCCCAGGTTTTGGGCGTGGCCTTTTCAGTGATGTTGATCGCTCCATCCTGGGGAGGCATGGTGAACGGCTTACTTACCCTAAGAGGCGCCTGGGACAAGGTAAGGGTAGATCCGGTGTTGAAATTTATGGTAGTGGCAGTGACTGCCTATGGAATGGCCACCTTTGAAGGGCCATTGCTTTCCCTGAAAAATGTCAATGCCATAGCACATTATACCGATTGGATAGTGGCTCACGTGCATATCGGTGCTTTGGGTTGGAATGGCTTTCTTACTTTTTCGATGCTGTATTGGTTGTGGCCCAAAATGTGGAAAACCGATCTCTATTCCGTTAAATTGGCCAATACCCACTTTTGGCTGGGTACTTTGGGGATTTTGTTTTATGCCCTTCCCATGTATGTGGCAGCCCTTACCCAAAGTTTAATGTGGAAAGAATTCGGTGAGGGAGGAAGGCTGGCTTATCCCAACTTTCTGGAGACGGTCATTGAGCTGGTCCCCATGTATATGCTGAGGGCATTCGGAGGATTACTTTACCTGAGTGGGGTATTCCTTATGGTTTATAATATGATCAAAACCGCTGCCCAGGGAACCTTTCAGGAGGAAGAGGCAGATGAAGCGCCCGCCTTGGCAAAACACATTTCCACCAAAGGAGAGTTCTGGCACAGGAAATGGGAAAGGAAGCCGGTATTTTTTACCATTCTGGCTACTGTAGCCATCGTCATCGGTGGGGTGGTTGAAATTGTCCCCACTATTTTGGTTAAATCCAACGTGCCTACTATTTCCAGTGTGAAACCCTATACACCGCTTGAGCTTCAGGGTAGGGACCTTTATATTTCCAATGGTTGTGTTGGCTGCCATTCACAAATGATAAGGCCCTTTAGGCATGAGACAGAAAGGTATGGAGAATATTCCAAGGCCGGAGAATATGTTTATGATCGGCCGTTTCTTTGGGGGTCTAAGCGTACGGGGCCTGATTTGCACAGGGTAGGCGGAAAATATCCGGACAGTTGGCATTATCAACATATGGTGGACCCAAGAACGATGTCTCCCGGTTCTCTGATGCCCCCTTACCCATGGATGACCACCACCATCATGAATCATGATGATATAGCCGCCAAGATCAGGGTCATGCAAAAATTAGGCGTGCCCTATCCGGAAGGGTATGACCAGGTGGCCAAAGAGGACCTCCAAAAACAGGCGCAGGAAATTGTGGCCAACCTCAAAACCAGTGGTGTGGAAGTTTTACCGGATACTGAAATCGTAGCACTGATTGCCTACCTGCAAAGGTTGGGCACCGATATCAAAAAAACTACTGCTAATAACCCTTAAAATTGAAAGCGATGTACAAGGAAATATTAAGATCGATCGAAAATATAGAAATATATCCCATTATATCCCTGCTGATGTTTGTATTCTTTTTTATAGGGATGTTTTGGTGGGTGGTCACAATGGACAGAAAACACATTGACCATATGAAAGAAATGCCTTTTAATGATGAATCTCAAAAGAATGACTGTCATGAAAAAAATTAATTTGTTTTTATTCACCCTGATGGGATTATTTAAAGTTGTGCCGGGTTTTGGACAAACGGATGGAGGCAGTTCTTCCGGTCAACTACAGAGTATGGACAGCAATCAATTGGCCTTGTTGATCATCATTGGCGTGGTGCTGGGCTTGATCCTCATCATGATGATGGTGATGGTCTACCTGCTATCCTTTTTGAAAACCGTATTGCGGGGAGAAAATCCGGCCATGTCTGCTGAAACAGTTTCCTGGTGGGAGGATTTTAAAGAAAAATATGTGGTGGGCAAAATGAAGCCCATAGAGGAAGAGAAGGACATTGCATTGGACCACAGCTATGACGGCATCGTAGAACTCGACAATTTTATGCCCCCCTGGCTAAAATACGTCTTTTATATGAGCATAGCCTTTGCGGTAATTTATTTTGTCAATTATTCCGTTTTGGGTATTGGTGAAACCCAATATGAGGAATATGAAGAGGAATTGGCCCTGGCCGCAGAAGAGGCAGAATTATTTAAAGCCTCGGGTGCCACCACCATCGATGAGACCAATGTGGAATTTGATAAATCAGGTCCTGCCATTGAGGCTGGGAAAGAACTGTATGAGACCAACTGTGCTGCCTGCCATGCCTTGGACGGAGGTGGTGGCGTAGGGCCTAATTTTACCGATCAATATTGGATCCACGGGGGTTCCATCAATGACGTTTTTTCCGTGGTGAAGTATGGTGTGGTAGAAAAGGGCATGATTCCATGGCAGGACCAATTGAGCCCCGAGCAGATGCAGCAGGTTTCCAGTTATATCCTGACCATGCAGGGAAGTACCCCTGCCAATCCAAAGGCGCCCCAAGGGGAATTGTATGAAGAGGAGATAGAAGAACCAATTGATGCTTTGGGAGAAGATGACCTGGGGGTGGAGCCTGCCGATGAAGGGGAAGCGGAATAAACCCTTCTAAATGCAAATGCCGGCAGCGGTTGGTTTTAAACCTGAAACTGAAAAGAGGAACAATATAAGGATATGGCAAGCAGAAATGAACATTTGAATCCGGATAAATTCAGGGATGCCCTGGGAACGGTAAGGGAGGACGGCGGAA
Organism: Cyclobacteriaceae bacterium; assembly: GCA_040905205.1. GTDB lineage: Bacteria > Bacteroidota > Bacteroidia > Cytophagales > Cyclobacteriaceae > Cyclobacterium. The sequence goes on along the minus strand of JBBDSB010000688.1, from coordinate 3,372 downwards.
GGAACTGGGTATATCCCAAAAAGGTATCCGGAAAATTTTACCGCTGGAGGACCTACTTTTCCTGGTTGTTGTTGGCCATTTTATTTGTCGGACCATTTATTAAAGTAGACGGAAGGCCTTGGCTGCTTTTCAATATCTTTGAAAGAAAATTCATCATTTTCGGAGCAGTATTCTGGCCACAGGATACTTACCTTCTGATCTTTCTCCTTTTGATTTTTGTGGTCTTTATTATCCTTTTTACGGTAGTATTCGGTAGGGTTTTTTGTGGCTGGGCTTGTCCTCAGACCCTGTTTATGGAAATGGTTTTCCGGAAAATCGAATATTGGATCGAAGGAGATGCCAACCAGCAGCGTAAACTGAATGCCATGCCCTGGAATGGGGAGAAATTGAGAAAAAAAGGAATAAAAATGACGATTTTTATTTTGATCTCCATTTTGATCTCCCATACGGTAATGGCCTATCTAATCGGTGTGGATCAGGTAAAAGAAATTGTCATGCAACCTCCTTCCGAGAACATGGCGGGATTTACGGGATTGGTCATCTTTACCGGTATTTTCCTTTTTGTTTTTTCCTGGTTTCGGGAGCAGGCTTGCATTGTAGTTTGTCCCTATGGAAGACTGCAGGGGGTAATGCTGGACAATCAATCCATCAATGTCAGCTACGATTATGTAAGGGGTGAACCCCGAGGCCCCATTCGTAAAAACAAAGTGGAAAACAAGGCTTTGGGGGATTGTGTGGATTGCACCCTATGTGTCCAGGTTTGCCCTACCGGTATCGACATCCGGAACGGTGTACAGATGGAATGTGTCAACTGCACGGCCTGTATGGATGCATGTGATGAAGTCATGGAAAAGGTGGACCGGCCAAAGGGGCTGATCCGATATGCCTCCGAAAACAGTATCCTTAAAGGAACCCAAAAACTGATCACCGGAAGGGTAAAAGCCTATTCTGTAATTTTGGTACTGCTGATAGCAGGTTTTGTAGGCCTGCTGACAACCAGGGATGACCTCGGTGCCACAGTAACCCGTTTTAGAGGCATGACTTATCAGGAAAGGGAGGGAGCGAAAATCAGTAACCTGTATGAAGTAAGCCTGATCAACAAAACCTTTGAAGAACAACAGGTTAGCTTAGTACCCGAAAATCCTTCCATTACCCTTGAAGTGGTAGGTGACACCAATTGGAACATAGAGGGGCAGACAAAATTTGATGGCCGGTTTTTTTTGGTAAAGGATCAGGCTGATATGAAGATACCTCAGGAGAACATTACCCTCCTGCTGAAACAAAATGGAGAAACTATAGATAAAATTACCACCAGCTTTATGGGGCCGGTGAAACAATAATTAAAATAAGAATCACTATGAATTGGGGAAAAGGAATCATATTGGTATTTGTCGTCTTTTTTGGTTTGATGGCCACCTTGGTGACCATCTGCATGAAACAGGATGACCTGCATCTGGTAACGGAAAATTACTATGAGGAGGAAATCAAATACCAGCATCATATCGATAAGGTCATCAATACCAACATTTCCAATAAGGAAGCCATGGTCTATGATGGACAAAACAGGCAACTGGATCTGAACCTCCCACTTGGTGCCAAGGGAGAGTTGCACCTGTTTAGGCCCTCCGATGCCCGGATGGACAAAAAATTCAAAGTGGACATTCAAGATAAAAAGATCAACACCTATGACCTTAAAAACCTCCAAACGGGTTACTGGAAGGTCAAACTGAGTTGGACGGAAAATGGAATGGATTTTTATGAGGAAAAAAAAATTGAGATTTAAATGTTGTGGACTGCCTTTATTCTGGGTTTGATTGGCTCCTTTCATTGCGTGGGCATGTGTGGGCCCATTGCCTTGGCATTATCAGCTCAAGACCAAAAAAAATATTGGGGAAACAAGCTTTGCTATAATATGGGAAGGACCCTGACCTATTCCCTGCTGGGGGCTTTGATCGGATTGGTCGGGTTTTCCCTGGCCTTGGCAGGTCTTCAACAGTGGCTGTCCATAGGAATGGGTGTCTTAATATTGGGCATGGCCTTCTTTTACCGCCGGGCGGAGGGGCTCATTGCCCGTTCCAGTGTGTTGGGAGGTGTCCGCCGGCTAAAGTCCAGCCTCGGGAAATACCTGAAACGTAGGGGGCCATTTGCATTTTTTGTTTCCGGAATGTTGAATGGGCTTTTACCTTGCGGTATGGTTTACATCGCCCTGGTGGCTTCCCTGGCGATGCAGAGCGTAATTTCCGGATTTTTATACATGTTTTTTTTCGGATTGGGCACCATTCCAACACTGATGATCCTGATGTATTCCAAAGACCTGTTGTCTTTATCTCTTAGGCAGCGTATGAACCGGTTGTTGCCTTATTTTGCCCTATTTATTGGTATATTATTTATCCTCCGGGGCCTTGGCCTGGGTATCCATTATATCAGTCCCAAATTGAACTTTCCCACAGTAAATGCCATGGAGAGGGTGGATGTGGAGATTACGGTTTGTGAGTAGGTGTATGGATTGGCTTGAAGGGTTTAAGTTTCAGGGGTTTTTAGAATTTAGTACCTCCGTATCTCTATGAAGAATTCTTTGCATTTCTGAAATAATAAATAAGCGGGCTATTAATTTACTCTTGGATATGACCTCTTTTTTATGGTTGCCTCCTAAATGTCTCCAAATTAAAAATCTCAGCTTTCTTGATAATAATTTTCTGATTTTATTTTTCAATTGAAAGTTATTGTGCTTAAATGATTTTTGTTTTGGATTTTTAATTTCCGGAATTAAATCCTTAAGGTAATCAGGCAAATACTGGGACTCCCGGATAGACGCTAACTTAAAATCATGTAACCCTTGTTTTAGGTCTTCCTGATCCAAAGGATCATGGGAATCCTGGTGAGAATAGGGGATTTTATTTTCCAGTTGATTAATATAAGCCTTCCAAATGGGTGTACCCAATCTCAGATCTTCAGGTAAGGATCTTACGGCATTTAATATTTTTCGTGATAAAAGAGGAGAAATGACTTCCACATAGGATAATTTAAAATCTGACAAGGCTGCCAATACGATAGGGGTTCTATAAAGGGAATAGATGCGTTCAAGGAATACATTCATGGACTCCCCCTGTGCGGGCCTTAGCTCATCGGGGAAAACATGTCTTTTCATTCCCGAATTTTCCAAATGAGCAAGATTGGCATAATGATGACAGGGGAAAAAATTGGTGAATTTGTTGGCTTCTTTTTCTGTTTTGAGTTTTACTTTGAAAGGAAATCCAAAACTCATATCTCCTCGAAGAATGCCTTCCGTTTTGCTGTCAAACAAGTGTTTCCAAAATGAAAATCCGTCTAAATAGGCCTGGATATGGTCAACCCGGCCTTCACCGACTTTTA
>JBBDSB010000687.1:0-14659 GCA_040905205.1 Cyclobacteriaceae bacterium | reverse complement strand
CAGGTTCAAACCACGAGTTAGGAATGGACTTCGACTGGCTCTACTATCCTATCCAGGAAGCGGCTGATTATTACAAATGAATTTGACTTTTTAGAGCAGGGCATTTCCACTTATAGTACAATTGAGGTTAATAAATTGACTCCAATTGAGATAAAAATCGACAAAATTGACTATTCGCTTATGGTTTCAGGGCATTCTTGGCAATGAACTCCAGCATGGAGGATCCGAGGGAGGATTTGGATTTAATAGTAAGCGGTTTCTTTTCATCCGGATAAGCCAAAAAAGCAATAATTAATAACCTGAGATCGGGTTAAGATCGTGTTAAAAAACCGACTAAATCGTCAAGCGAACCCTTTTTGGGGGGTTGTTGATTGGGAAAGGGTTGTGGCAGTCCCGTCTGGCTTGGGATTCCCACGGCTTTCTCCCCTCAAAACTTTCTCTAAGCCTACCGATGACGGGTTTTAAAACTCACGGTTGTGGGGCCACTGGCATTAGCGAAAAGCTGTTTTCACTGTTGAGCTTCCTGGCGGCTAATGCCCTACAAATGCCAACTCATTTACACCCCGGGTCGCACCTCCTGCGTCGGCTTACCCGGGGCTACCAAGATTGCACCCCGCTGGGGTGCTGTATTAGATACCGTCATCCCGATTTCTGCGTTTTAAAAAAAAGTTAATTCTCGGAATGACGGTTTTTTCCTGAAATTACGTCGAATCTCAGGTTAATAAACAATAAATAACATTATTTTATATACAAGAAACGTATTTCTGTAATTTCTGCCAAATAAGGTTTTGAAAACCAGATATTTAATTATATTTAGATATCCTTTGACCCTTGGGATTATTAATTCTTTTTTCAACCAAACTCAATGAATACATGCAAAAAAATAAATCTTTTAAAACCGATGAAAGCTTCATTATTTTAAGGAAAAACAATAGCCAAACATTAATAGCTAATAACCCTCCCCTGACACTGATTAAAAACAGGGAGCATGCTTATGCCTTTTCAAGTTTAGAGAATTCGCCTATTAAAAACTTTCAATGCCATAGTGAAAAGGAAGTTGTGGACGCAGTCAATTGGGTTAGGGATAAAAAATTAAGATTTACTTCTAAAATGTGTGCTGAAGAAGACCGGCCTGCTTTTATAGATCTGTCAAAGTTGAATCATATTAGCATAGATAAAAGCAATGGGATAGCTAAAGTCCAGGGCGGGGCCTTAGTAAGCCAGATGGACCGACATACTTATCCCTTAGGTATGGCCGTGCCTGCAGGTATGGTTTCCTATAACCGGGTGGCAGATCTGCTACCTTTAGGAGGCCAAAATATTTTGATGAATCAATACGGCTTCACCGTTGATCATCTCCAATCTGTGGAAATGGTATTGGCCGATGGAAGTTTGATCCAGGCCTTTGAAGCACAAAACCAGGATTTGTTTATCGCTTTGAAGGGTGGAGGAAAGGTTTTTGGCATTATCACCTCCATGGAATTCAAAATGCAGCCTATTGAAAAAGAAAATGTAGGGGGGATGTTGATTTACCCCATGCGAATAGGTAAAAAAGTAATCAGCAGCTATCGAAAATATGCCATGCTCTCCCCCAATGAAATGAGTGTTTCCTTACTTTTCCTGACCCTCGCCAATGGTTTAAAAGCTGTAGGGGTTCATTCAGCATGGGTGGGAAACAAAAAAGAAGGAATGCGTCAATTGGGGATTTTCCAGGGTTTAATAGAACCCTTGGCTGATTTTACCCAGATGATGCCCTACTACAAGCTTCAAAAAGGATTGGACCCGTACCTTGCCGGAGTACCTAGAGAAAATAAGTTTTCCGGTTATTTTTCTGAATTATCACCTGAATTGATTGAAGAACTACTTTTTTTTGCCGAAAAAATCGGGTCAAATTCCAGGGTTTTGATCAATGCCCTTAAAGGGGCCACCTTAAGTCTACAGACCAACAATAAGGAACCTGCTACAAATTGGTACATTGAGATCATCCCTAAATGGGAGAATTCCAAGGGAAAGGACCTACAAATAGAATGGGCAGCATCATTTTGGGAAGCCATCAGTTCCCATACCCATCATCCAGGATGGAAAGAAATTAAACCGCAAAGTATTGACTGGGATCAAGTGATCAATAAATATGACCCTGACCATTTCTTTGGGTAGTATCCCAATACCTTAGTCCTCAGGTCATTTGGTTTTCTCTTTTTTTTGTTTTTAAATTCCGCCCAAAATACCTTTCTTTGAGTCAACAAGGGTTAAATGGAGGATTTGTGAAATTAGAAAAGCGGCGACTTATCATCTGGTCAGTAACCATCAGTTTAGTGTTACTGATTGTAAAATTTTATTCTTATTATCTCACACAATCCAACGCCATCCTTACCGATGCCATGGAAAGCATTGTCAACGTTGTGGCCTCCTTTTTTGCTTTATACAGTATCCATCTAAGTGGCATTCCAAAGGACAGAAACCATCCTTATGGGCATGGGAAAATCGAGTTTTTTAGTGCCGGAATAGAAGGGACACTCATCATTTTAGCCGGAATTTTTATCATTTACCAATCAATTTATTCCATTATTTTTCCGCAAAATTTGGCCATGCTGCCCATTGGGATGGCTTTAGTTGGGTTTTCCGGATTAGTCAATGGCTACTTGGGTTATGTATTGCAAAAGAAAGGCAAAGAACTGCGTAGCCTAACATTGGAAGCGGATGGCCGCCATCTTGTAACAGATGCCATCAGCAGTTTTGTGCTCATCTTAGGAATTGCCATCATCTACCTGAGTGGATGGATCCTCCTGGACAGCCTTATTTCCATCCTTTTTGCGGGGTATATCATTTATAATGGGTATTATTTAGTGAGGAGATCTGTGGCTGGATTGATGGATGAAAGTAATGCCGAGGCCATCAATAGAACCGTGATGGTTTTAAATTCCAAAAGGAAAGACAATTGGATCGACATCCATAATATGCGGGTGCAACAATATGGGGGAGACAGCCATATAGACCTGCATTTAACCTTACCTTATTACTTTAACCTGATCCAGGTTCATGACGAGGTTCATCTGGTAGAGGAAGTTTTAGAGGACAATTTACCGGGGTACATAGAAGTATTTGTCCATGCAGATCCCTGTTTACCTGAATCCTGTTGTCACTATTGTCAAGTGAAAAACTGCAGAGTACGGAAGTACCCCAACTCCAGAATCATAAAATGGACGGCCAACAACATGTCAAAAAATCAAAAACATTACCATGAGTTAACCGATGCTTTACAGGGTAAAAAAGGTCAAAACCCATAAGTGGAAGAAATGTTTGAATTTTTCAGATTAATTATTTTTTATTTTTTTAATCAAAACCCAATAAAAAATCAATTAATTCGTTTGGGAAGTGTTTTTTATTAATTGTATTGAATTTTTCGTAATAATTGATGTTTTGAAATTGTGAAAGAGGGGCAATTTGTATGTATAAAATTTGGTTTTAAACCAAAGATTTTGTACCTTAAAGCCGTCATGTAAAAATAAATCTTGGAGCTATGAAAGATAAACAATTTACCATACTCATAATGGTTTCAGCCTTGATCTGGTTATTGATAATCGGCTTTATCATTATATGAAAAATAATACAACAAACTATTTTATCCTAAAGATTTTTACAACAAAGATAAAAGGTTTTTTATATAATGTATTTTTAAAAGGGGCTCCCTTCTTTAGCCCCTTTTCTGTATTATATTTACCTAACCAAGCCTGCCCTTTTTAATAATGCCTCTGATTTTGGTTTTCTACCTCTAAAACGCTTATATAGTATTTCCGGATGCTCTTTTCCTCCCATAGAAAGGATATGCTTCTTAAAAGCCATGGCTGTTTGTCTATCAAAAATACCTTTTTCCAGAAAAAGCTCAAAGGCATCGGCATCCAATACCTCTGCCCATTTGTAACTGTAATATCCAGCCGCATATCCTCCCTGGAAAATATGGGAAAAGGATGGACTCATCAAAGTGCCTTTTACAGGGGGGAATAATTGTGTTTCTTTCATGATGTGGTTTTCAAACTCAAAAATATCCGTGATTTTATCTGGGTCTGTCGTATGGTAAGCCATGTCAAGAAGGCTTAGGCTTATTTGCCGGACGGTTTGGTAACCCTGGTGAAAATTTGATGCTTTCTTAATCCTTTCGACAAGGTTCTCGGGTATTTTTTCTCCGGTTTCATAATGTTTGGCAAATAAATCCAGACATTCTTTTTCGTAACACCAGTTTTCAAATATTTGAGAGGGTAATTCCACAAAATCCCAGTATACATTGGTGCCGGACAAGGATTCGTATTTCCCCTCGCCTAACATGCCGTGCAGGGCATGGCCGAATTCATGAAAGAGGGTAGTAACTTCATTGAAAGTCAATAAGGAGGGTTTGGTTTTTGTTGGCCGGGTAAAATTGCACACAATGGAAATATGGGGGCGCTGTACCTTGTTACCCATTTGATGCTGACCTTTGAAAGCAGTCATCCATGCGCCGTTCCTTTTTCCAGGTCTGGGAAAGAAATCCGCATAAAAAACAGCTACATGATTCCCTTTATCATCGATGACCTCAAAGGCCTTGACTTCGGTGTGGTAAACCGGAATATCCTTATTTTCAATAAACCTGATGTCATATAACTTTTCAGCGGTCTCAAATACGCCATCGATGCACCGATTCAATTCAAAATAAGGTTTCAGCAGTTCATCATCCACCTTATATTTTAGCAATTTCAGCTTTTCAGCATAATAACTGACGTCCCACTTTTGAATTTCCTTGATCCCGTCTTTCTCTTTTGCAAAATCGCCCAACTCTTTCATTTCTGATAAAGCTATAGGTTGGGCTTTCTCCAAAAGGTCATAAAGAAAATCGAGTACTTTTTTGCCATTTGTGGCCATTCGCTCTTCCAAAACAAAGGCAGCAAAATTCTGGTAACCCAAAAGATTAGCCCTTTCATTTTTTAATTTCAGAATGGATTTGATGATTTCCCGGTTGTCCAGGTGGTCTCCTTTACACCCTTTGGTATTGTAGGCAATAAATAATTTTTTTCTGAGTTCCCGGTTTTTGGCATAGGTCATAAAAGGAACATAACTTGGAAAAGCAAGGGTGAATACCCAATGGCCTGGCTTGCCCTTTTCTTCCCCCGTCTGGGCAGCCGCTTCTTTAATATTTTCAGGGATACCTTCAAGATCCTTTTCTTCAGTAACTACCAATTCATATTTATTGGTTTCGTTCAGGACATTCTCTCCAAACCGAAGGCCTAACTGTGATAATTCCTGATCAATTTGCCTCAACCTCTTTTTGTCTTTTTCATCCAGAAGGGCCCCATTTCTGATGAAAGATTTATAGGATTTATCCAACAGGGTTTGTTGCTCTACATTTAAAGCCAATTGGTCTTTTTGCTGGCGAACATTTTTTACTTTCTCAAAAAGCACCTCATCCAATAACACGTCATTGGTGTGAGCAGAGAGCAATGGAGAGATTTCTCTGGCTAGTTCCTGGATTTCATCATTCGTCTCCGCGGCGTTCAAATTAAAAAATATTCCTGCTACTGTGGACAACCTGGTGCCTGATTGCTCCAATGCCTCAATGGTGTTTTCGAAATCCGGTACTTTTTGGTTTTTTATGTTTTTAATTTCTTCCTTTGCCTCTTCTATGGCTATTTTGACGGCGGGGAGGTAATGTTCATTTTTTATCAAATGGAAAGGTGCCGTATCAAATGGGGTATTAAATTTCTCCAATAATGGATTCATATCGATTGTCTATATTTGTCATTGAGCCACAAAATTAGCAAAATTATGGAGACTATTGTCGGAATGGTGCCCCCTGAACCTGGGAAGTACAATTCTTTTTACAAAAAATATGTTCCTTTGATTTAAATCCTAAAATTGCTATTGTGATCTTTATTACTGATTTCAATAGAAGGATTGCTTATTTTTGTTTCGTGATAAAAAAAATGGATATGTCAGGTACAAAAAGTTTCTCAGAATTGATTAATGGTGATCAACCCGTCTTGGTGGATTTTTATGCCACCTGGTGTGGTCCTTGTCAAATGATGCAGCCTATTTTAAAGGAAACGGCAGAAAAAATAGGTAACAAGGCCAAAATCATTAAAATAGATGTGGATAAGAATCCCCTTGCTGCGGGCAGGTATCAGGTGAAGGGCGTTCCTACATTGATATTATTTAAGAAAGGAAAGCCGGTTTGGAGGCAATCCGGGGTGGTTCCAGCACATCAATTGGTGCAGGTGATCGATCAACAAACAAGGCAACCTGTTTAGAAAGATGATATTATTTTCGTTTAAAAGACCAGGTAACCTTAAAGCTTCCGATAGGAACGCCATCTGAATCTTTTCCTTCAATGGTTAAAACCTGAATGGCCGTATCCCCGGGAGCCTTTAATTGATTTAAGGTTTCCTTGAGTAATAACCCGTCATTGCAGTGCATAATGACCGTTTTAACGGCTTTTTTATGGAAGGTGGCCTGAAAGTCCGTGACCAGCATGGAGAATTTAGATCCTCCTGCCAGGTGTAGCATGCACAGTAAGCCTGATGCCAATTCTGCTGATCCAGCTAAAGCAGAAAAGTAAATTGATCCGAAAGGATTCTGCGTTCTCCAGGTGAAGGGTAGGGTAGTTTGGCATTGGGTCAATGTCAATGATTTTACTTTGATTTTCCAAAATGCCACTGAAGGAAGACGAAGTAGCATAAACCAGAAAAAAGGGATGGGTTGGGTGATTTTTCGTATTAATTTTTTTTGGTCCTCATTCATCGTTGAATATTTTTTATTTGGTTGAATTAGGATAAATAATTTCCATATGAAAATTTATTGCTTCCGCTAAAATAAGGAAGGCCAATGAATTAATTTCATTGGCCTTCCTTAAATTTTTATTGGGCAGATGTCCCTTTAGTTCTTTTCTTTTCCTATATGGTGACTTCCGCATTGCTTCCAATATTTCCTTGGGCTACCAGGACACCCATCTGCTGCAAGGACAAGTGAATATTCACATAGCCATCTATGGTCATAAGGCCTTCATATGTCAGGGTTTCACCATTAACCAAGGCTCTGACAGTGGTATGGCTCATGCCGGTACTTCCATTTACAGGATTAAAGGAAACAATGATTCCACCACCTTCGGCAGCAGAATTGGCATGTATATGGGCCGGATGGGAACCTCCATCAGGTGTGTTCATTAAACTGATGGTAGCCAGTGTGTATCCATTTTTTCTTTCATTAAAGGTAATGGATCCACTTATTCCTGGTGCTGCCATCTCTCTCAATTCATAACTCACGCTGGTACCTGTCAATTCATTGCCTCCAATATCCCCCTGGGCCACAATGGTCCCTAAACTTCCAGCACTGAGATGTACATTTACATATCCATCCATATTGATGATTTCCTCATATGTAATTGGTTGTCCGGCATCGTTGGTACGGATAATGGTTCGACTCATTCCGGTTGACCCATTAACGGGTTCAAAGGAAACCAAAATCCCCCCTCCTTCTGCGGCAGAATTGGCATGAATGTGGGCTGGATGTGAACCTCCACTTGGGGTTCCTGTCAAACTAATGGTAGCCACCGTGAAACCGCCTACACTTTTTTCAAATAAAATAGTGCCGCTGATTCCATCTACGTCCTTAGTAAGGAGATTGTAGGATTTGGAATTTCCCTCAAACGCATTTCCTCCTATGTCACCCTGGGCGACTATTGTACCCAGATCTCCATGGGAAAGGTGTACATTAACATATCCTTCAAAAACCAACAGGGATTGATAATTTATCGGTGATCCATCATCCATTTGATTTACCAGGGTAACACTTCTGCCAGTATATCCGTTGACAGGTTCCAGGGTGATGGCAATATCACCCCCCTCGCTGACTGAATTAAAATGAATGTGGGCAGGATGGGATCCGCCTTCAAGCGTACCGTCTAGGTTTATGGTTATCTTGGTATAACCACCTTCTCCTTCTTCAAAAACGACATTGCCGGTAACACCTGATCCATCAACCTGATTTAAAGGATATGATCTGTCATTACCAAGTAATTCCAAAGCATCTGCTGGACTTTGTTCGTCAACACAGGATTGTAGAAAAAAAATACTTCCAATTCCCAGTATGAGAAATAATAATTGATAAAGCTTTTTCATTTTCATAAGATTAAAGAACAGGGTTAGATAATTTGGATTATATTTTTAAGATAACCAAATACAACTAAAATTGTTTGTTTTTTTATCATTCTTTTCCAAAAATGTCTATTTATCGAAAAGTTATAATTTTTTCCAATAATCGAATTCTGGCATCTTTTTTGAATATTTCAGCAGATAAGATAATTTTGGATATGGCAAAAAAAATAATAATATTTCTTTTTTTAGGTCTTGTGGCCTATGGGTGTTCTACGGTGCCACTTAGTGGAAGAAGGCAATTGAATATTGTGAGCAATTCAGAAATTCTTCCGCTGGCCTATGACCAGTATGATCAGGTTATAAAGGACAGCAAAGTGGTCACCAAAAGCAATGAAGGCCAAAGGGTAGTGAATGTAGGCAGGAGGATTGCTTCCGCTGTGGAAGAATACCTGAATGAAAAAAATTATTCTGAAATCACAGAAGGATTTGCCTGGGAATTTAATTTAATTGAAAACGAGCAGGTAAATGCCTGGTGCATGCCAGGAGGAAAAGTGGCATTTTATACTGGAATCATGCCTATTTGCCAGGACGATACTGGGATTGCAGTAGTAATGGGACATGAAGTAGCTCACGCTATCGCCAATCATGCCAGGGAAAGGATGTCGCAGGGCATGGTAGCCAATGGTCTCCTGGGAGGTATTCAAACGGCCATGGGAGAGAATCCTAGCCTGACGCAAACCATATTTCTCCAGGCGATCGGCTTTGGTGGCCAGGTGGGGATGCTTAAATTTTCCCGAGACCAAGAGCTGGAAGCAGATCAGTTGGGATTGGTGTTTATGGCCATCGCAGGATATGACCCCAGGGAAGCACCTGGTTTTTGGGAAAGAATGAATGCCCAATCTAATGGGCAAAGGCCTCCAGAGTTTTTATCTACACACCCAGGTCCGGAGCGTAGAATTGATCAACTTAATTCACAAATGGATGAGGCTTTAGAATATTTTGAAAAAAGCGAAAAAAAATAAAAAAGGTAACCGGGAGGACCCCAGGTTACCTTTAGGTTGGTTTGATGAGGGTTTTTTAATCTTTATGATTATTGGTTTTTTCTTTAATGATCAGGTATTCTTTTTGTTCGCATTTTCTGGATTGGATTTCATTAGGCGTGTTCAGGTCGTAAATTTTGACAATGGCCCCTTGGGGTAAGGCTATATTTTTCAATTTGAAGTCCTTATAATTTCCCAACGGAGTGGTCATAATGGGAGATTTTTTGTTTTCAAGGGTATTGATGGCTGTAAAGTTTAACCGATCCAGATCATTGTCTGCAAATTGAAAGGCATCCGCTTCCTGGAATTGTCGACCTTCAAGCTCTTCCGCTAGTTCTATTTCCTGCGCAATTGTGCTGGACAATGCGAAACCAAGACAAATAAGTGACAGCGCAATTAATTTCATCTTTTTAAAGCTTAAATTTTGAAATCCTCTGATAAGGTAGGGTTTTACTTTTTTAATTCACAATTTTTTTTAAAATAAGTACAAAAATTATTATAGACGAATGGAAAAGTTAAGTTATAATCGGTTGAAATTCGGGAATAAATACTAAAAAATGAAATTTAAATCGCAGTGTTTTTATTGGTTTTATCCTAATTCCTTCAATTCTATTTTTCTGATAATGTCCACTGTTAAGTTTAACATTGCCCCCGTCACAAGGCTCATCCCAATGCTTACAGCCATAAGGGCATAAACAAATTGGCGGGAAATGGCATAGGCGGTGATGCCGAGTCCTAAAGAAGGAAGAATCCCGAAAATCAGCACACCGCCTACAATCAGCGGTTTGATGAGCTTTCTGTCCCAGCCTTCTTCAAAGCCTATTTGGGAAGTCAGGCTGATGGAAAACCCAGTGAAGTAAAACGTCATCAGGCAAAATGGAAATAAAATGACCAATCCCCAACTCATAAAAACCAGAAAATCAGGGATGGTTTACCCCAACTATCTTTAACAAAAACTGGTAAAAGGGGATAAATAGGTCATGGCCAAAGTTGGATTTACGGTAGGCTACACCAAAATGCAAACCGCTTTTTTAGTTATTTTGACATAAAATGGGTACATTGTTAACTTTAATTTTAATATTAACCCAACAAATTAAAACCATAAAAATGAAAAGAAAAGCAACAGCGATTTGGAAAGGTACAGGTAAAGAGGGCAGTGGTACTTTATCCTCTCCCAGTGGATTTTTTGACAATTCACCTTACAGTGCCAAAACAAGATTTGAAAATGAAGACGGCAAACAGGGTACCAATCCCGAGGAGATGATAGCGGCTGCCCATGCCGGCTGCTTTACCATGGCGCTTAGTTTTCAAATTGCATCAAAAGATTTAAAAGCCGATGAACTCAATACCACAGCGACGGTAAGCCTGGAAAAAGATGAAGGCGGTTTTTCCATTACTGGTATTGTATTGGACCTGAAGGGTAAGGTTTCAGGCATGGACGAGGCCCAATTCAAGGAACTCGCAAATGCGGCCAAAGAAGGCTGTCCGGTTAGCAGAGCCTTGAAAGCCGTGCCCATTTCCTTAAACATTTCATTTTCTTCCTAAGTAGATAAATTCTTTTCAGGAAAAATGCCATGATTATTTCATGGCATTTTTTTTAATTGTTCCTTCATCCCATTTTAAAATGGATAGAAAAATTTTATGGTTAGGGCTTTTGACACTGCTGGGTTTTGGTTTTTCTGGCCTGGCTTTGGTTTATTTTTTCCAGGATACTTCTGCCATGAAACTTTTCAGCAAAGGGTGGTTTTGGGGATGGCAGATTTTTGTCGGTTTAATTTCCGGAGGCTTTTCCTCGGTAATTGCCATATGGATTATCAAAAGACCCTTTTTTGAAAATCGACGCCGTTATTATCACAGATTAATCAACCTATGGGAATGGGACCAAAGGAAAATCTTATTTGTTTCACTTTGTGCCGGAATAGGAGAGGAATTGTTTTTTAGGGCTGGGTTACAACCATTGTTGGGATTGTGGACGACAGCGGTGTTGTTCGTGGTATTGCACGGCTACCTCCACCCTTATGATTGGAAAATTAGCGTTTATGGTTTGATCATGGTGTTCATTATTGCCGGATTTGGTTTTATTTTTCAAAAAACCGGTATTATTTCCGTAATCACTGCCCATGCCATTTTTGATTGGATTCTTCTTTCTTGGATGACCACAAAGACAAATAAATTTTTATATGGAATATGCCATTTTAGATCAATATAAAGTAACTGAAGGGATCTCCATGAAATTCAAAATCAATTTCCGGCTACATAATGAGGATTTATCGAAAAAAGGCCCGGATTTTCAGGGTTTACCCGGATGCGTACAGCATGCATATCCCTATCTCCAAAAACCTGTACCGCAGTAAAATTGGTTAAAACTTTGCCATCCCTTCCTCTAAAGGGTTTATGGACTAAAAATTGGTGATGATCACCATAAACCAATAATACCGGATTTTGATAGGCCATGGTTTTTTCCCTTAATGATGATACAAAAGATTGGTGGCCGTTGGTATTTCCGGAATCATTAAAATTTAAAGCAGCATGTAATACGAGGACCACCCCATGATGGTCAAGGCTTTTAGCGGACTCAAAAATATGATCAAGCCAAAAGAGGTTGGCCATTTCTCTTTCATAAAATTCGTCGTTCAAGGCTGCTGAATTCAATTTTAGATTATTATTGGAACCAATGACATGAAAAGTACCAAAACTGACCTGCTTAGTTTCCCAATACGCATTTTCAACAAATTTCTCAAAACCTTCAAATTGGTTTTGTGTTTTCAATGGCAAGGGCTTACCCTGACTTTGGCTTTTGCTGAAAAATAATTGTCTAAGTTTATCCAATCTTTCTTCAGGGTTATAATTGCCTGCCACCTCACGGTGACAGTCGGTCCATTCATTGTCTCCGGGTGTATAAATCAAAGGATGTTCAAATTTTTGAAAATAAGATAAAATTTTTTTATAATATTCATCATTACAAGGGGAACTCCCGGATTTAATATCTCCCACATGTAAGGTTAAATTGGGACGATATTCGTTGAGGTTGTCAATTAATCGATCAAATCGGGTGAAATCTTCCGGAAGATGATAAGGAAGATCGCCTATGGCCATCAATTCAAAACCGGATTTTTCGTTTTTTTGACATCCCATAAAAAGGGAAAACAGTAATAAGCTAGTCCACGAAAAGCCATTTAAATTAGATATGGTAGTTTTATTGGCCATTTTGCTTGCGATTTAATCTTCCAGGTTTCATCCCCTTGATTTTAATATGTACCTGACGATCAAAAAACCTGGATGGTTTTAGAATTATAGAGAATTCGAAATAACATTCTTTTAATTCTTTGAAAATAATTAATGTTAAAGTAATTTTGCTACTGTGATTATAAATGATCCTTTACAATCAGGTTTTTTTGTTTTCAAATTTATTAACAAACCTGCCGGTTGATATGTCGCCCAAAATTAAATTCATAAATTCTCCAATGAAATCGAGCCTGCCTGTCGGCAGGCAGGTGCGAGATTCTCCCGAATCGAGTTCGGGACAGGCATGTGACCACTAAGAAACAATTATAATCAGATGAAATCGAGCATGTCGTTACCGACACACACTGGGATGATTATAAAGTATGCGAGATTCCATATGGCCGCCAAAAGACAATTATAAACATATGAAATTAGAAATTATCATTTTTGGCAATTTTCATTTTAATACCCTACTAAAACGGTCTTTTTTGTGGCTAATGTAGGATTTTTTTTGAATATTCTCCAGCCGGTGTTGGCCTTGACTTTGGTGATTTGCCTGGTCTATGTTTTGTATAGGGACCTGATGAGGCCTGCTTTTGCTTTTTTGGGCACCGCATTTATTTTTATTGTTCTGCAAATTATCAGTCCCGAAGAATTTCTGAATGGTTTGGCCAATAAACAGATCATTGTCATATTTTTATTGATCGGTGTGACGGCCGGCATCCAGAAAAATATTGGCGCCACATTTTTTTACAGACTATTCAATGAAAAATTGAGTCCCAATGTTTTCCGGACCAAACTTATGGTCACAGTGGGAGGCTTGTCGGCATTGCTGAACAATACCCCTATTGTGGCTTTTATGATTCCCTATGTAAAAGGATGGGCAGAAAAGAACGGATATCCTGCCTCCAAGTTTTTGATACCCCTTTCCTATGCCACTATCTTGGGCGGAATGATCACTGTGGTGGGTACTTCCACCAATTTGGTATTGAATGGTCTTATCAGCCAATATGGATTGCCACTTTTAGGTTTTCAGGATTTTTTATACATCGGCATTGGCACTGCTATTTTGGGCATTACCTATTTGTCCTTGTTTTCAAATTTGCTATTGCCAAATCGGGAAGAAAATAAAAAAGAGGTAATTGCCCATATAAATGATTATATCATTGAGACCATGGTGGTAAACGGTTCCGATCTGGAAGGTATGACCGTAAAGGAAGCGGGGTTAAGAAACTTAAAGGAGATTTTTCTGGCAGAAATTTCCCGTGAAGGAAGGGAAATTTCCCCTGTTTCACCAAAGGAATTGTTAAAGTCCGGTGACAAACTCTTTTTCACCGGAAAAACAGAGGCCATTTTATCCTTGGTAAATCAGCAAAAGGGGCTGGTGCTTCCTGAAGAAACCCATGTCAATGAAAATGGCTATTTCAAACTTACGGAGGCAGTGGTTCCGGCCTCTTCCGGCTTGATAGGGGAGAAGGTGAAAGACAGTGATTTTCGTAAAAGATTCCAGGCCTCTATTTTGTCCATTTATCGAAACGGAGAAAAACTTAGGGGGAATATTGGTGAAACAAGATTTGTGGCTGGGGATCTTCTTCTGATGCTATCCGGGGAAGAGAGTTTCCAGCAGGAAAATAACAAGGACCTGATCATCATTACGGTAAGGGAGGAAATCGATTCTGGAAAAAAACACAAAAGTATTACTCCTTCCATTCTGGCATTAATGATTTTGGTTTTGGGGATAATTGGCTGGATAGACTTGTTTTTAGCGGCCTTTGGGTGTATCCTGATGCTTTATGTATGGAAGGTTTTGAACCTTAATCTGCTTCGAAAGGCCATCGATTTGGATTTACTTTTGATTTTGGTTTCTTCTCTGGCCATAGGCGTTGGGTTAAAAAATTCAGGAGCAGCCTCCATTTTAGTTGATGGTATATTTTGGTTGTCAGAGGGCAGTCATATCATGGTATCGGTAAGTTTACTATTCATTTTCACCTTGCTGCTGACCAGCATGATTACCAATGCCGCCGCAGTCTCCATTATGTTTCCAATAGCCCTTGAAATGGCGACAAGATTGGATGCCCCTGTTTCAGCCTTTTTTCTGGCCATTGCTTTCGCCGCTTCGGGTGATTTTATGACCCCGATCGGTTATCAAACCAATTTAATGATTATGGGACCGGGAAACTACAGGTTTAAAGATTACTTCAAGATAGGGTTTCCTTTAACCATTATTTATACCTTTGCTACTTTATTGGGGATCAAACTTTATTATTATTTGTGATG
>JBBDSB010000686.1:0-14774 GCA_040905205.1 Cyclobacteriaceae bacterium | reverse complement strand
TTTATTACTTTTTGCTGCAGAGCATGTCCCGAAAAGCAAAGCGAATCGGGATCAAAAAGTAATCAAAAACCCCGCCGCTGTGCATCTTTTGGCTAAATTCCGGACACCACCCGCACAGAGGCAAACTCCTCAGGTTTTGGTTTAAGGGACTTTTTAATCTATAGGGATGTCTTCCCAAAACCCTCGTCAAACATGCCTCTGCTCTTGCCAACCCGCAGTCCTGATTTCTTAACGCCAAAATCTGCAAGGTGGAAGTTAATTTGTAAATTGAGAGGTCACGAAATTTTTAAAAAAAATAGGTTGTCAAATAAAGGCATCATAAGACCACCTAGATCGATAATAGCTTTATAAAATACTCTCTCTTACTCTTGTCAATTCCTCTTAATTAATTGGTTTGTAATTAATCCATTTTAAATTATTTATATGCTCTATCAAAAAATCAACTTCCTGTGTGGTAAATATTTATAAAATATTGATAACAAGCAATTTATAAAATTATTTTCATCCAAAATACTTTTATTTCACCTCAAAAATTAGTAATTTAAGGTATCGTTTTAAACAGCAAAACCATGAGATTCCTTATTAAACTTTTCATCGTCTCCTTTATATGCGTATTCGCCATGTTTGGTGCTTTGGGCAGTGATAACCAGTGGCCGGGTCTGATAGTGGCCATGGTTGTTTGGGTTTGGTTTATCTATTCCCTTTCCAAACCAAGAGAATCACACTCCGATAGAAAGATTCGGGAACTGGAGCGCAGGAACGAAGCACTGATCCGCAAACTGGAAGAAAGGAGACACTGATTGCTGGCTGACCAACCCCTTCTATTTTTTCATTATATCCTTTCAAAAAAGAATCCCAAAGAAGCGAAAGCACCCAGCATATAACAGGCAAAGGCTCCTAGGCTGACAAGATTAAAACCCTTTCTGCTCAAAAAAGGCTGCGTTAAATGTTTATGCTGAATCTCAGAAAGTAGCCAGCCCGAAAAAAGTAGTATAAAGACGATGAATAATTCCATGCTGCTTGTATTGGTTAATATAAAGATAATAGGTTGGCCTCAAAGGTCCAGTTTTAGGCCTTCTATTTCCAAATCCCTGATATGCATGCCAGCCTGGATCAAGTTGTCTTCCTCTATGGATTGAAGGACTTTTTTAATCAGTTCGATAAGTTTTTTTCCCTTATCCAACCTTTCAAAGGGAAAGGGATCCAGGTTTTGATCGATCAATAGGTTGATTTTCCGGTCGATCTGGGTTTGCCTGTTTTTCAATTGCATTACGATCATTGAGATATCTTTCATTGTCTATTTAATTGACGCAATTAGGTTAATAATTTAAACAATTTATTGAATAGAACAGGCATATTTTTTCAATTTTTCCACCTCCACTTTTTTTTATTCAATAGCGCAATTTTTGATTAGAATTTATCTCAAGTCCAACCTTCATATTTTTAAGATTCTTAAACATATATTATCACTAAGTGGATAAATACTACTATTTCTGCACAAACTATGGAAGGTAGTCATTTAAACAGTATGCTTTGAGTGGTTGTGATTCTTGCATGTAGAACCGTAGTCATTGGCTGGCACAATTGGATTGGAAACTAAAGAATAAGAGAAAAAGAAAGTCATATAAAAGAAAAAAACTAAACATGGTTCTTGAATATTGATTAACATTTTATGAGCTAAAAAATTAGGTGAAAAAATTGGCCAAGAAAGAGTAATATTTATAAAAACACTTTAACTTTAAAAATGAACAAATTTACCCTTTGCCTATTTCTTTTTGCACTAGGTTCTTGTCAAAGTGATTCTGAGAAAGATAACTACAGAATTATTAAAGAGGATGATTTCAAATTAATTTCCATTACTTCAGAAAAATATTATTTCGAGGAAATCATCAATCCTTCTAATTTGGGTTTAGTTGGTAGAAAAGTTTTGATCTCTGAAGCATGGAGAGTTCCAGAGCAACATCCTCGTATTCATATTATCAATTCTAAAGATTGGAGGTATGATAAACCAAAGGGAAAACATGGAGAAGGTCCTTTAGAGGTGACTGATGCTAGCTTGTTTTTTAAAGGAAAAAACTCAGATTCTTTTTGGGCCTATTCGATGAACAGGAGGAAATTGGTTGAATATTCGATGTCAGATTCCACACTTCTGGGTATAAGGGAATGGAAAATGACTGATTCTATGATGAATATTTGGTTTCTCACTCGGGCTACTGACAGTACTTACCTGGGAATATCGAGAGATGATAAAAATCGGATTCTGGAGTTTGATACAGCTGGAAATAAAATCGGAGGATATGGAGTTTGGGAGAAGGTAAGTGATCGACCTGATCTGAATGATTACCAACTGGCGGAATTAAACACCAGTTTTTTTAAAGGAAATCCAAATGAACCTTTTTTTATTAGAGTTGGACTTAGAAGGGATAGACTTGAGATTTTCGACAATCGAGACAAATCGTTTATTATCATCGATGGGCCTGATTTGGAATTGCCACCGTTTGAATTAATTGAATCCGGAGGCATTGAGAATTTGTATCTAGGTAGGGATCCCCGCTATCACTATAGAGACGCAGTGGTTACTGAAAAATACGTTTTCGCATTGTATGCCGGAGTAAGCCAATCTGAATTTAACAAAACAGCGATTATGGCTGAGCAAATTTGGGTTTTTGATCACAATGGAAAGCCTCTTTGGAAGTTAATGCTTGATAAATCAATCATCAATTTTGTAGTTGATGAAGATTCGAAAGAAATCTATGGTCTGACTACTGACGAAGATCCTGGAATTGCGGTTTTTAAAATTCCAGAGGAGTTGTAAAACACCGGCACTTCTTATCCATTTTCTTTAAATTCAGGTCTGAATCTTACAAAAGCCATTTCGTCGTCCATGTTTAGAAAGAAATGAATCATTCCATCCCGGATAAAAAAACGATCAGAATAGGAGAACTTTTCGGGTAACCGGCATTCATATACCTGATTAAACCGGGTATCAAAGGCAGTCAATATTGTTTTGAATACAATATCTTTTCCTGCCATATGATCCATTGCCTTGCTAAACCTCCAAAATAATCGACCTTTCTTATCATATGCCCATTTTGAGTAGCTCGGCTGTTTGGACTTTTCCTTTACTGCCTCCTTAAACTTCTCTGCCGCCTCCAACTCCACATCGGATTCAACACGAAGTGGGTAGTTTACCTTATGCGTATTTGGCAGGAGAACACTTTCAAAGGAAAGCTGTTGAACTGACTTTTGTTCCCTATCGATTATCCAGGCACTGTTTTCAAGTCCAACGGTCAATATCAGTTTATCTTCAAAAAACAGTAAATTGTAGGCTTGAGCGAATGAATTGACCGGAATCTCTCCGATATACTGGATAATGTTGTATTTATCGAATTCCTTAAACTCTTCCAGAGGGATGAAATGTTTTGTCCTGGTCTCCAAATCTGCCCAAAGCAAGCCACTCGGACTTGAGTCTATTCGTGGAGGATTAAGTAATCCTGCGTATTGTGTGCCACTTTCAGAAACAGTTTCATAAAAAATCTGCTGGGGTTGTATGCTATCCCCTCTAAATTCTTTAAAGATTGTTTCATATTTGATGGACTTCAATTCATTCCCCCTTTTGAAAGCGATTGCCTGGCTAGTAGATAAAAAGACTTCCTTATTCTCCATCATTTTCAGACCAGACACCTAACTATTTCCCACCCCATTCGGCCCCTCCACTTCCAGGGAATCAAGTCGGGCAAACTCGAGGTTTTCGAGGTCCACATATTCCAGGGCAAACAAGAATTTGTTAAAATTTACCAGGAAATTCCCATCAGGAGTTATATCAGAGAAGAAAAGATTGCTTCTTAAGTCGAAAAAATGGCCTTTGGGTTCCACCACTACAGTATCTATGGTATATGTAAAACCGGTTGGTGAAACAGTATCGTTGGATTTTTTGCTTTCGCATCCAAGTATCACTAGAATAAAGATTGGTAGTAAGAGCCTTTTGTATTTCATTTTCTTTTTTTTCAATTAATCAAACTTTTCATATAAGTCATTTTTTGACTCAGGTACCTATTTCTTTACCAGCATAGAATGCTACTAATTCTGGCATTTTATTCACAAAATAAGAGTCAGGTTTGACATGTAGTTTCAAATAGGGGACGAAATCAGTTAGATAAATTTAAATGCGACTTTTATGCCAGTAAGAACCCCTGTATAATCCTCAATTACCAACTTTTCTCCGATTATAAAAAATCCTAGCGAACAAAACCGTCCATTAACGGGCAAACTTAATATAGATCATGGATTGAAACTTCGATTTTCAAACTGGACCAAACAATAGCCGACGGAATGGAATCACCAAATAAACAAAGCAACAGTTTGTGGAATTTTAAGTCTTTCATTCCCAACTTTCTTAAACTCCTTAGTAGGAAATTTTTAATTGGTGTTGAAAACAAAAAAAAAGCCCCGGAGGGCTTTTTTTAGGCTTTGGTCTTCTTAGATTTTCCACCTTTGGGAGCAGCTACCTTTTTGCTGATATAAGCTGTATGGGTTTTTCCAAATTGGTCCGGCTCTTTCAGCGAGGCGAATCAAATACCAGGTATTCTTTGCCGTCGTAATCGACCATGTGGTCTTTTAGGATTTCCTCCAGGGTTTGTTTGGAGATGGATACCCTAATGATGTCGAGATCCTTTACCTGGGTTCCTTTGCCGATGTAGGTTTTTTCATGTGTTTATAATTGTTTTTTATAGGTCACATGGAATCTCGCATGTTTTAAAATCATCCCTCCGTGGGTCGCCTTCGTCATGCTCGATTTCAAATTGTGACATGACGTTTACTGTTTAAGGTTTGAAATTTGATTATGCTCAAGAGAACAGGGGCTACAGGGACACCCAAGACAAGGGCCGTGCAAAAAAATTGCGGAAGGCTTCCTCTGGAAAACCCATTTTTTTGAACGGGCATACCCTTGGCAAGTGTACCGATGCTCCCATCTTTGCATGGATCATAGTTCATAACCGGGAACAGGATTATTTATTGAATTGGAAGGACTGGAATAAAAAGGGAATGCTGTATGGGTTGATCAAATAATAATGTATTTATCCTATCATATTAAGAGGGAACCATGGACCGGAAGGAAAGACAAAATAGCTTGCCTTTATTTGGAGATATTGAAAAAGAAGGGATAATTAGCTAGATCCTACCCGGCCGATAATGATTATCTGATCAAATAATGGAATTTGGAACGACCAAGCTGAAAAAAGCAATTGGGTTTTTACATTTTCTGAAGTTAATTTAGGGATAGAAAGGGAAATCCTTTTTCGGGTGCTATGCGCAAATTGGAATAGAACGGAAACCTTCCGTTTGATCACCAACACTATATGATTCACCCAACCACCGAGATAGGGGTACTGATGGAAATCATTATTGATTTTCCACTCGTTGGAAGGGTCGGTTTTTTGAGCTATATTTACCTTACAAAAACACACATTAACGACCTTAATACGGGCTGTCAACTGGCTATGGAAAATTTATTATGATTCAGTTAAAAGAAGTTAGGCTGAAAAAATTGTGTTTAGCACCCCCCATGTTTTGGCATTGATCTAAAAGGGTAATTGAAGGTAAAAGTTTTTAATTATGAAAGCAGTTAAAAAATTCACATCATTCGACCAGTTGAAATCTGATGAAAGCAGGATAGCAAAAGATTCATCATCTTTGAAAAGACATAATGAATTTGAAAAAGTCATTAAAAACATTAGGTCAGAGAAGAGGCTTCAGGCAAATCAGACAAAACCTGAGCAATAGCAAATGCAGGACAATCTAAATAACAGCTTGTTGAGAGTTTGCAGATTGCTCGAAAAACACAACGTGGAATATATGGTCGTTGGGGGTACGGCTGTTGCACTTCATGGCTATTACAGGCATTCTACAAACATTACAGGAGAGCTTACCGAAAAACCGGATATTGACATATGGTATAACCCAACTTATGAAAACTATTTTAACATTTTGAAAGTAATGGAAGAGTTGGGACAAGACATTAAAGCGTTCGAAAATGAAAAGATCCCAAATCCACGCAAGTCATTTTTCAAGTTAGACTTTGCAGAGATTACTTTCGACATTTTACCTCAAATAAAAGCTCCTATCAAATTCGCTGATGCAAATAAAAGAAAAATGACAGTTGAGTTGGAGGGAACTCAGATTCTTATTATTGCCTATTCTGATTTGATTGAAGACAAAAAGTCAACTGCACGAAAAAAGGATATGGAGGATATTGAACAATTGAAAATAAACAGAAATAAAGAATAAAACGTAAAACCTTAAGCTTTAGCTCACTTACGAAAAGACCCTCAAAAAATGCCCCAAACCATAGTACCAATGTGTAGGGTGGCTAATCAATTGTAACTTACTTTTCTTATTCGAAACAACGCCTATAAAAAGCACCAAGGGTCTTTTCTCTAATCTTTGGTTTTCCTGGTCTTCCCACCTTTCGGCACAGCTACCTTTTTGCTGATATAGGCCGTGTGGGTTTTACCAAATTGACCCGGTTCTTTCAGTGAGGCAACTTAAAATATCAGGTATTCTTTGCCGTTGTAGTCCACCATTAATATCTAAAGTATTCACCGGATTTCTTTTCTGATCAATTTAACCTAAACCGAATTGGAATCGTTATTCGAACCCCCACAAGATTACTTCTACCCATCCCAGGATTCCATATTGGACCCTGACAGACCAACCATATCGCTTCCTCGTCCAAACCCTCTACACCCTTCTCACGGGCCGTTTCCGGATATCGCATGTTTTCGTTTGCGTAAAAGAGGGGGGTGTCCACTGGTTGTCTTCACCGGAGTGGCCAATGCCCAGTGCTTTATCCGGCACTCACGTATGTATGAAGGCAACTAGCCCAACATGGCCACGCTTTCCGATATGATTATTGACCTGGACAGGCATAGTGGCAAGGCCAAAAAAATACCATTGTGATGCTCCAGGCAGGGACGCTGGGATTGCAACGGACAACCTGGCATTGATCAGTAAAAAGGGTTATATGACTAAGTATCCGTGTCCGGCATAAGGCCAGGGGATTACCCAGGTGCAAAAAGCGACAGTCAATTCAAGAACAAAGTGGAACTGGCAGTTTTCCATCCTGAAGGCTTCACGGACACCTGGATGTACGTGCAAAGCGATGGCAAATAGAAATAAATCAAACCTATAGTTCAAAAAGTTTTTTGGCATTTTGGTAAAGAAGTTTTCTTTCCACTGATTTGTTGGGGGAAAGCTTTCGAATGGCAGCAATGGTATCCTCACCCTGGCAGTTGGGCCATCGGGGGTTAGGGTCCGCACAGTCACTTCCAAATAAAAGCTTGTTTTGGTGGCGGTCCAAAAATCCAGTGGCATGTTCTTCATCACGGAGCATTGCATTTAGTCCTGAACCTGCGGACAAATCCCCATACATATTCGGATAAATGCTTAATAAGCTATCGGTCAGCCCACCTGGGGTCACCTCGCCTTTTGGATAAGAATTGCCCTTTTGGTGGTCTTTGTCGATGTTTGCCCACCAAGCCTGGGCATGGCCCAAAAAGTTAACCTTTGGATACTTTTCCAGCATCTTGTGAAACCGTTCCAGCCCAAAATTAAATTTATCGTATTCCCAGTGCATCTTCTTGATAAGGATGGTTTTTTCATGATTCTTTTCTTTAATAGCCCCTATTTCTAATTGGTTTTTAGGATACAATTTACTTTTAAATTCCTGACACTACTTTATGGCTACTGTTTCATTTTAAATAAAACAGTATTTTAGGGGACACCGAACAAGATTTATTTCTAAAGAAGAACAAAACTTGTTATTTACTTATCCATCTAATTATCCATCTAAGCATGTTTGATTATGAGGCAATAAAACATGAATTTCTTTTCTCGTTCTTTCATTCATTAAAGTGTACGTAAACGAATATAAATAAAAATATAAAAAAAATAATGGTTTTCGGCTTATTTGTAAAAAATAAAAACAGGAACATGGCAAAATAAAATAATTTTCGGCCATTATGGTATTATTTTAAGGGTTCCAGTGCCAATCGAGGAAATGGCAGCCAGTGGAACACCCCTTCGGTAGGCAGGCAATACCCCAATTAACAGGGGAACTGCAATAGGAACTACCCATGCATCAAACCAGGAAATGATCAATCCCAGAACCCCGCCGAAGCCTTCGTATTGGAAAGCTATGGGAAGTTCCATTGGGGAGGAATGGTTTCATTCAGTTTTCTGACAAATATTATTTTATTTGGTTTCCTGGGATTAAATATTTGTTTTTTGGTATATTAGATTTAACAAAATATTTCGTCAAAAGGAAATATCCTTTTGACGAAATAATGGCAGTGAAGTATCTTGTCGAAGTTTAAAAATCCGAGAATTGTAAGATGGTGAAAACTATAAAACGGAAATACTAGATTTTGGGGTAGGCAGGTTGGGAAAGTGGAATTGGGGACAAAAATCGGGCTTTCATATTCTTATTTCCCTTCTGCCCAAGTCACGACGCCTACCCTGCTGTCGGCTGTCCCATAATACAGGTACCAGGTACCATTTTTGAATACCAACCCTTCAATGAAAGTGGTGCCGTCCACATATTGACCGGATTTTTCAAAAGGTAATTCCGGTTTGATAAAAGGATGATCAGATCGGTCTTTTAACTTCCACGGTTCTTCAAGGTCGAACAACGCCTGGCCCCCGGTATAGATCCTGTTCCCCAATTCTTGGACCCCGATGGCATTGGAATTCCCCGCATTGTAAAGCACGACGATTCCGTCTTCGGTCACCACTGGAGGTGGTCCTGCTTCCACCAACCAAGAATCGAAATATCCTGGTCTTGGACTTAAAACAGGGGCAAGGTTCCCTTCGTGGGTTTCGACAGGCTCCCAGTGGATCAGATCCGTGGAGCTTGCCAACCAAATATGGGGAACCCCATAATACATCCAATATTTGCCGTGAATTTTAGAGGCAACCAATTTTCCGTCTTTCAATTCCGTGACAATGGCACCTGACTTGGTTTCCTGATTATGGTATTTCCCACCTTTCCAGGTTTTGAAAATCGGCCCATATTTGGTCCAGTTTTTCAAATCCCTGGAAGTGGCTACCGCCAGTCTTGGATATTCACGGTTCCATTGGGTATAGGTAAGCACGTAGAGACCTTCTTCGGTTTCCACGATTCTGGGATCTTCCGTTCCACCTGTCCACTCAAATTCCTTTTGATTGTCATGATCGGGATAAAAGACTGGTTGTTTTTTCCGGTCAAAATTAATCCCATCTATAGAGGTCGCCAAACCCAATCTGGAAGTATGCCCTCCAATCTCTTGTTCTCCTAATTTTTCCTCAGCCCTATAAAAAAGCTGAATGGTGTCATTTTTAATCACTGCGGCGGGATTAAAAGTAGCCATGGACTCCCATTTGACTTTTTTGCCGGTCATGGGATCCCTAAAAGATGTGTTGTCAATAGGTTCAACAATTGGTTTTGGATCACATCCTCTTGTAAATGGCCCCATCATCCATGGTTTTTCCTGGGCAATGGCCGAAGATGAAACAGCGAGAATCAGGTAAATAATAAGTCTGATTTGGCGTAGCATGGGCAATTGTTTTTTTAATTAAAAATTTATTGTAATTATGGTGTGGAAAAATCAAGGGAAAACATGAAAATTCCCTTGAATCAAAAGATCAATATCCCTGATTTTGAGTGATTTGGGCACCCGATCTGTCGATTTCCCCTTGAGGAACCGGGTACAAATAATGATGGTCCTGGTAATTTTTTCCCAGGTCCGTCAAGACTTCTTTGGCAATTCCCCATCTTTTGAGGTCATTGAATCTATGGGATTCAAATCCCAATTCTACCCTTCTTTCATGGATAAGGGCTTCGATCGCCTGGTCTTTAGTCAGGCTATTTCCGGAATAGGCTGGAAGGGCTTCTGCGGGAACAGCAGTACCATCAATTTGAGGAGTGGTTCTGGCTCTTTCCCTGATTTGGTCGATCAGCACCAATCCTCCTGTGATGTCGCCGGTTTGGATCAATGCTTCTGCTTTCCAAAGCATCACATCCGCATATCGGATATAGATCTTGTTGCCTGGAGAATCATCATTTCCTTTGTAAATACCATCTGTGGATCCCAATAATTTATGGACTTGCCTCGGTTCCACCTCTACGGTGTAGGCCAATCTAGGATCGTTGGGTTCGAAAGCCTGCAGGAAATCCTCTGAAGGAGCAACAAATCCCCAGCCCATCAAGGCGGCCAAGCCATTTCCCCTTCCGGGATTCTGTGCCTCCCTGTGGTCATAGGCGAAGATCACTTCTTGTTCCTGAAACTCTTTGGAGACATCAAATGAATCAAAATAATGTGGGTTCAACTCATAAAATCCAAAAGAATCCAGTTGGTTGATAAAGGCCAATGTGGCCACCCAATCTTGCTCGTAAAGAGCCACCTTGGCCTGCATGGCCTTTGCGGCACCAATGGAAACCCTCCAAGGTTCTGCCTCACTGGCATATTTCCTCACTGGCAATAAACTTACGGCTTTTTCCAGATCCGCTTTGATCAGTACCATTGCTTCCTCCTGGGGTGCCCTTACCGCTACCTCGTATGCTTCCGAAAAATTTTCCAAGGGTTTGGTCAACAATGGGATATCCCCAAAATTATTAACCAAATCGAAATAATAGAAAGCCCTCAAGAAATAAGCTTCGCCAAACAAACGGTCTTGTTCCTCCTGAGTCATGTTCAGCCCTGCCAAATCTTGGTCTTCAAGGCTGCTAATCGCTAAATTGGCTCTTGAAATTCCTTCATAATTGTAACTCCATACCCCATTGAATGCACCGTTTATGGAAGTAAAATTGAAGGATGCCACTTCGTCCATCCAAGCTTGGTCTCCATCCGGATTCCATTTTTTCATCATGTCCCCAGAGGCAATATCATAGACAACGAAATCGTTTCGCAAAACGCTTCCTCCTGTCCAATCCCATTCACCGATGACATTCAAGGTATTGGAAAGCAGTTGGTAAGTGGCATTCACTGAAGAGGTCAAGGATTGCACCGTTGGATCGGTATTGATCTGATCGGGGGTAATCAATCCTATAGGCTCTTTTTCCATATAGGATTCGCAGCCCATCATGGAACCGATGGCGGCGACAAAGAAAATTTTGAGTATATTATTCATAGTTGATTTATTTTTGGATCGAAACATTGAATGCTAAACTTCGGGGCAAAATCGCACTGAATATGTCTACCGCTTTCGGGAAAGGTTTCTGGTTATTGGGATTGTTCAAATTGTTGTTGACATTTTGTGAAACAAGGTTTTCAACCTCGGATCTAGGATGAATTTTGAATACCAAATCATTCTCATTGATACTTAAAATGAAGCATTTACACCCATCAGCAGCGTCATTGATTGAGGATAGGTTCCCATATCAATCAAATTGGTCGACTCCGGATCCAAACCGGAATAATTGGTGAAGGTCAAAAGGTTTTGACCTGACATATAGATCCTGAAATCCCCCAAACCTTTGATTTTATTGGGCTGAAGGGAATAGCCAATCTCCAAATTTTTAAGTCTCAGGTAGGAAGCGTCCTCTACAAAAATATCGGAGATTCTGCTGCTTCCGTTATCGGTGAAACTTACCCTTGGTATGGAATTCGTGGATCCTTCTCCATTCCAGCTGTTCAAAACCCTATCGGAGTAATTGAATGGTCTGGTATCATAATCGATGATTTTCTTGAGGTCATTGTATCTTTCCACCCCCGATACTCCCTGAAAGAGGACGCTGATGTCAAAAGAATGAAAACTTCCACCAAAATTCATCCCGTATGCCAATCTAGGATTTGGGTTTCCAATAAAATCCCTATCGTTGTCATTGATGATTCCATTGCCATCCAAATCCCTGAACTTGATGTCTCCCGGTCTTTGGACTGGGTTGGGGGTTCCGGTAAGGTGATTGTTGATTTCTTCCTGGTTTTGGTAAAGGCCATCCTGGATAAATCCATAGTACGCATTTAAGGGATGCCCAGCCTGAACTCTAGTCACATTCCCAACAATATAAGGGAGGTTTGGATGAAGGATATCCACTGTATTTTTTAAAGCGGTAAGATTCCCGTTGATAAAATATTTGAAAGGATTATCCTGATTTCTGTAAGAAAGGGACATTTCAAATCCTTTATTTGTCACCTGCCCAGCATTCAGGAAGGTGGCAGAAACGTCACCCACGAGTTGGGGAAGGGAAATCGGCAATAAAATATCCGAAGTTACCTTATGGAAATAATCCAAACTCAGAAACATCTTGTTTTTGAACATTCCAAGGTCCAAGCCAATATTTGATTGCGTAGTGGTTTCCCATTTGAGGTCAGGATTGCCATAACGGGAAATCAAATACCTGTCTGCATCCCTTCTAAACAAGGTCAGGTAGGCATAGTTTGGTATTTCCTGGTTTCCCAACTGTCCCCAGCTACCTCTCAGTTTCAGTTCGGAAATCTTGTCGCTGTCTTTGATAAAATTTTCTTCGGAAATCATCCAACCTGCTGAAACGGATGGGAAAAACCCCCATTTATTGTTCTCTGCAAATCTCGAGGAAGCATCCGCTCTAAGGTTGGCAGTCACCATATATTTGTAGCTGTTCACATAAGTAGCCGATCCAAAAAAGGAAAACAGGGCCCATTCTTCACCCAAGCCCCCATTCCAGAGGTCCAGTTCAGTGCCACCAAAATCAAGGTACCGGAAGTTGGGTGAAGTGAAATCATACCGCTGCCTGGAGGCATTCATTGACGAAGATGAATTGTTGATGAATTCTGATCCTAAAAGACCGCTGATTTGGTGAATTCCAAAGCTCTTATCAAAGCTAAGGGTGTTGTTCCAGGTCATGGTGATGTCCTGTCCCCTCATTTCACTCAAACCATTTGGCCTGTTTTGCCTTCCTAATCCCCTGTCTATGGAAGCCCCTCCGCCATCATCGTCACCAAAATTCGGGCTGAATGCTTTATTGTGCAGAAAATTGATGTCAGCACCTAAATTGGTCCTGAATTTCAGGGATTTGTCCTTAAGGATATTATACTCCCCGAAAATATTACCGAAGGTTTTGAATCTCTCCAATTTATCATCGGTGAATTTGGCCAAGGCAATCGGGTTTTGACTGAATTCATATTTACCGCTTTCGTAATCATCCGGCCCCCGATAAAAAGGCAAATCCGTGTAAGGGTTTCCTTCCGTAAAGGTGGGATCAGTAGGATCCTTGTAAACGGGTATTACGGGAGGTCTCAAAAATGCATGTCTAATGATCCCCGGAGCATCTCCGCTTGAGGAAATCCTATCCTGTGAGGTATAGGAAACCTGCATGTTTGCACCTACTGTAACCCTGTCATTCACCTGTGAAGTGACATTGGTCCTGAAATTCAACCTTTGGAATTTGTCATTCTGGGAAACCACTATGCCATCCTGACCATAGTATCCGCCTGAAATCAGATAACTGGTTTTGTCATTCCCTCCCTGTGTTGAAAGTTGAAGGTTGTGGGTAGTCCCTACCTCAAACAACTCATTCAGCCAATTGGTATCGGCAAAATCCGAACGGTTTTTATCGGCCGTGTAGGGATTTGTTCCAGCATATCCGGCATTGTTCCAGGCTTCCTCCACTTTATTCATGTACTGTGAAGCATTCAACATTGTAGGAAGATTTCTGACTTTTTGAATACCTCCAAAGTAATTCACCTGCAATCCCTTACCTTCAGTTCCATTTTTGGTGGTGATGACCACAACTCCGGCAGATGCCCTTGATCCATAAATAGAAGAGGCTGCGGCATCTTTTAAAACCGTCATGGATTCAATATCCGCAGGATTCAAGAATGATATTTCCCTGCTGGGTATCCCATCTATAATATATAATGGGTTATTGTTTCCGATAGTCCCGTTACCCCTGATCCTTATTTCAATCTCATCGCCTGGGGCACCGGTACTTTGGGTTACTTGTACACCCGCCACCTGTCCCTGCAAGGCTTGTGTCACGATCGGTACTCTTCTGGATTCCAGGGCACTTACATCCACCGGGGCTACGGCTCCGGAAATCGTTGCACCCTTTTGAGACCTGTATCCCATGACAATCATTTCACCCAATTCGGAAATGTTTTCTATCAGGGTGATATTGATTGTTTCCTGATTACCCACTATCACTTCCTGGGTAACATACCCTATATAGGAAAATCTCAAAACAGGGCTCGAAGTATTTACCGATAATGAATATTCCCCGTCAATGTTGGTAACCGTTCCATTGGTTGTCCCTTTTATAAGTACTGAAACACCTGGAATAGGTTGATTATCTGTTTCGCTGGTAATGACCCCTGTGATAATACTGGTTTGGGATTGTACTTGAAGCGCCTCTGCCTTTGGTGTAGCCCATCCTACCACCAAGAAAATTGCGGCCAACAAGAGGGCATTTTGGGATTTTCTTGTTTTTAAAATTGTCATATTATTTCATGTTTTGGGTAATTGGGTTAAGGGTAAGTTGGCTTGGTAAATCGTTTTACTAGTCGGAAAAATAAAAGTGGGAATCGGAAAGCCATTGTCTATATATTTTAAGTAAAACGTTTTACTATGGGTAAATCTAGATTTAACTTTTTGCATATCCAAGTAGTATCCTAAAAAATGGTAGTAATTATATTTTTTTTATAATTAATTTTTTATAGAATTTTTTTATGATCAATAGGGATTTCCAGCATGGAGGATTTCCTTATAACCTATCATCTAACTAAACGCCTATCTTCATGATAATCTGACATTTGTTATCA
>JBBDSB010000685.1:0-2423 GCA_040905205.1 Cyclobacteriaceae bacterium | reverse complement strand
AATTATAATCAGATGAAACATCATTCAATTCCTTTACTCACTGTATTAATATCCCTTACTTTCCAGTTAAGTATAGCTCAAAATATGATAGCAGAAAATCAGGTTAACTTCCCTGAAGTTTCCGAACCCATCCAGTTGGTGGACAATGGAAAAGAACATTTTTATGCCAGCTACTATGGGATCAATTCTTTCAGTAAAAACCAAAAATATGCCACCGTCCTGGAAACCGACATTAAATTCAGGTTACCCACGGAAAATGATCCTGCAGTTTTAGGTATGGTTGATCTGGAAACCCAGGAATTTATACATTTAACGACGACGCGGGCATGGAATTTCCAGCAGGGATGCATGGCCCATTGGCTTGGCACATCACCGGATTCCCTTATTATTTATAATGATCTTCGGGATGGAAAATTTGTTTCTATCATCATGAATGTCCATACCAAAGAGAAACTGAAAACCATTCCTTTTCCGGTAAGTGCTGTTTCACCCAATGGAAAAAAAGCTGTAAGCATTAATTTTGCCCGTTTGCGCATTACTCGCAGTGATTATGGTTATGGTGGTGAAGGGCAGGATAAAAAAGAAAATGTTCAGTTTCCAGCGGATGACGGCATTTTTTTGGTAGATTTAGAAACTGGTGAAGCCGAACTTTTGGTTTCGGTGGCTGATATCAAAGATCAGGTACCCGAAATTCCAAAAGAAGGAATCGAATATTTTAACCATACCCTATTCAGCCGTGATGGATCAAAGATATTTTGGTTGGCAAGGGCCACTCCTCAAAGAAATACAATTTCGTTTACTGTCAATGCCGATGGTTCTGAACTTCAGAGGTGTTTCCCAGATGGTTGGGGCGGATCCCATTTTGATTGGCTTAGCGGGGATGAATTGATGGTAACCAGTGAATTTGATGGCAAACAATATTCCCATGTTTTGTTTACGGTCGGACAAGATAATTACAAACGGCTGGGAAATGGCCTGTTGGATTATGACGGTCATGGGACATTCTCCCCTGATGGCAATTGGATGATTACCGATACCTATCCCAGAGAAAATGCGCTAAGGGAACAAAAAATATACTTAATGGATATGGAAAGCAATGCCGTGCTTTCATTGGGCCAATTTGTCTCACCCGAAGCGTTCAAAGGCCATTGGCGATGTGATATTCATTCCAGGTGGAGCCCAAATGGAGATATTGTAGGCTTTAATTCGGTTCATTCAGGATCAAGACAAGCCTACTTGTTAAAATTTAAATTTTAAAAGTCCGAAGAAATAAATTCTGACTCACGGTATATCTTGTCGGATGCTTATCCATTTGAAAAAATGGCCATGGGTAATGGTGAAATCCCCATCAGAATTATTGATCTTCAAGGAGATTTAGAGCATTCCATCTGTTCCGTTTTTACTGATCTAGGCAAAAGATATAATGTTTCGAGATTTTGGGGTCCCAGCAAGTTGGACGCACATCCTGTTTGGGATAGAGATTACCAAAAAATTTGCTTTAACGGAGCACCTGAAGGAAATAGAGCGATTCTGGTGGGCAATTTGGTAAATGTCATCTAAAAACCCGTCCTTCCAATGCGCAAATGTATTTCCTATTTAAATCCATGGCAAACGGGACATGTAAAATTCTAGAAAAAAACGGATATGATTTGGTATTATTCATGATTTTTGCGATAATTATACATCCATTTATCCCAAAGCCCAAAATAACCATGGTGAAAGGCCATATAAAGTCAATTTCTAGTAATGATTGTGATGATCTTTGGCAGTTGCTAAGCAAGGGGGACAGAAAAGGCCTGGAAGGTTTATACAGGATGTTTGCCCCGGAACTTTTTAAATATGGTTTGTCCATGGTGAGGGATGAGGATTTTGTTCAGGACTGCATTCAGGAGGTTTTCATTGATCTTTGGAAATATCATTTATCGCTTCACAAGGCAGACAACGTCAAAGTCTACTTGTTCAAATCCCTATCCCATAAGATTTATAGGGAGCTTAAAAAATCCAAAAAATGGAAAACGGAGGAAATCCGGGAAGAATATTTTTTCGGGTTTTCCATTGAATCCATAGAAAGCAGCCTCATTAATATTCAAAGAGAAAAAAACCTTCGGACCAAATTGGCCAATGCTTTGGAAAAATTGCCTTTAAGGCAAAAACAGGTCATCAATCACCTCTTTTTCGATCAGTTTTCTTATGAGGAAACATCTAAAATGATGGGGATCAACTTACGCTCCGTGTACACCCTTGCCTGGAAAGCCGTTGCAACCCTTAAAAAACATGTTATTTCCCTGGCTGGAATTATTTTAATCATTTAAGTTTCGAAACCAGATTAAAACAATTTGGATGCAATACCTGAGTACCAGCTTGTTTAAATTCGATAAGGCTGAGAAAAGGATATGATAAATGCCCAGGTGTTACTGTCTAAA
>JBBDSB010000684.1:0-14890 GCA_040905205.1 Cyclobacteriaceae bacterium | reverse complement strand
GAACTGATGGAAGTGGCCATGATACTCATAGCCGCGGCCCAATAGGGGATTTTGCCGCTTCCCAAAAAATAATTTCGGGTGCCCCCGTCCTTCTCCCTGGAAAAATAAACTCCCAATAAGGTGATGAAAAGCAAATAAATGCCCAAAGTAAGATAATCCACCCAATGGAATATACTCTTGGCCACGGCTCCGGGTATGCCGGCGTACACTTTATTGGTCCTTCTACCGGGCCCAATTTCTCCTCCGGGTATCACCAATTTACCATCCCACCAAACCGCATTACTGGTCACCAACCCAATTGGAAGGTTCCCCACTTTGATCCAGGTGTCTGTAATGGTATGGTAAGCCAGTATATCTTTCGAAAAATGGTAACTTTCTTTCAGCTCATTTATTCTATCCGTGTCATGCCCATCCGATCCGCTGAAAACCAGGATATGGGTTTGGCCGAAGCGTACAGATGGTGCTGCCATAATCGGCTGAGGTACATTTGACTTTTGCGTCCAGCCATTGCCTTTGCCTTTTTGCGCAGGGTTGAATTGATAAGCATCGGTCAGGTAATTATTATTCCCGTTTTTTCCCGAAAAAAGATAGATACAATCCTGAATGCCATTATTTTGTACGCCCAAAACTGCCCCAAATCGACCTGGACCCTCCCAGGCATCCAATTTTTCCCAATTGAATGATTCCACATCGGAAGGGACGAGGTTTAAGGCCCAAAAATTTTTCATTCCATCTGGATAATCCTGGTTTTTCCCTCCGGCCAAATAAACCCTTTCGCCACTGATGGCAGCTGATGGATAAGAACAAGCCATTGGCAGCTTTGGAAAATTATTATTTATTGTTAATTCCCTGGTTTCAGGATCCCATTTCAACATTAACACGCTGTCCAAGTCTCCATCCCCGTTGCTTCCCCCCATGCAAAGTACTCCGGCAGTCGTGGTGACCGAGGCACCATTGGAAACCGGGAAAGGAAGGTCCCCTACTTTCTCCCATCTAATTTCTCCCTGCAGGGACTTTTTCAAAATATATACATCCCGGTAAAACTGCTTTTCACCACCATCCCAAATGGGTGTTGTAAAATTTGAGCCGCCCGCTACGATCAGTACGCCATTGCTTTCTCCAATAAAGGCCCCTCCAAGCCCCAATTCCGCAGGAAAATCGGGCAATTCTGCCCAATCCAGCCAGTCCGGAACACTTTTTTGGGCATTAGCATTATTTATGGAAAAAATTAAATTTATAATCAGAAGTCCAAAGAGAATTAGCAGGTTTTTATCCGGATGAATTGACATGGTTTTATTTTGGGTATTCAATAATAGGTTAAATATCGTCTAGAGTATGGCACCTGCTTCCTTAAGATTATGCCTTAAAAAAGCGCAATCCAATTGACCTATGGGTAACTTTTCTCTAAGGCATAAAGCAACCGCGGTCCCAGCGGCCTGACCCAAAGCCATACATTGAGCCTGAACCCGGATGGAAGCGTAAGCTGCCCTGGTGGCTGAAACCGAACCTCCAGCAGCCAAAACATTGATGCTTCCAATAGGATGCATACTCCGAAAGGAAATGGGATAAGGCGCTGTAAGAAATTTGACTTTCTGTCCTTTTGTCTGACTGGAATGAATATCGATAGGGTGGGCACCCATGGCCACCCCATCAGGAAATCCTTTTGGGGTTAATATATCCTCTTCATCCATGGTATAATGGCCTATTATGGATCTGGTTTCTCTGATGCCTACCTGGGTTGCCGTATCAATCAAATAGGCATTGCGGAAGGCAGGTACTTTTTCTTTAAACAAATTCCAAATGGTAAACACATCTTTCCTTAAAATCAATTCCGCTTCTGACAAGTCAAATCCATTGGCTGCATTCCCCCTAAACCTGGTGGCATTTACCGATACCTCGCAAGGCCTTAAGGTACTGCCATGGACCACCCATGGCCCTCCAAAATTTTCCAACCTCCCTGCCTCCATTTCTTCCTGAAGAAGCAAAGCCAAATCCTGATTTCGGTATTTTACATTGTCCTCCGCCATTAGCAATTCCATACTGGAGGTATCTACCCCACCAATTCGAAAATAAAGGGACATGGGTTGCAATTCCCCTTTTTTATTGCTGCGCATTGTCCAAGGTAATTCAGTTCTGGCTATAAAATCCCCTGTTCCGGTACAATCCACAAAATAATCTGCCTCAATGGCCTGCCTTCCGGATTTATTTTCTATCAACACATGGGTGATTTTTCCGGCATTGGCTTTTTGGGAATAGCTACCTACAATCCGGGTATGTAATAAAAGGTTTACCCCATGCTCCAATAACATCTTCATGGCCATGTATTTATAAATTTCAGGATCATAGGGAATATTGCCACTGGGCAAATCAATAATTGCACCTTGCATGGCATGCATCTTTTGAATAAATTCTTCGGGTATCCCTGATACGACTCGCTTCCCGGAAAAGTTAAATTTACTGATGGGCCCCACCAATCCTGCAGTGGCCATACCTCCTAAAAACCCATATTGCTCGATCAGAATGACCTTGGCTCCCAGCCTTGATGCGGCCAGGGCAGCCATGATCCCAGAGGGTCCGCCTCCACAAATGACCACTCCGGATTTCCCTATCACAGGAACTTTATGAGGACTTTCATTTAAAAATTCACCTGTTGAATGGAATAATCGTTGCCCCATCGATACTAAACCTTATTTACTTTAATTTACTTTAATTTTTTGTCCAATTCATCAAGCCTAAACCGGGTAGAAATAATACTGTAATTCTCTCCTTCCCGGTAGACCACTGAGTTGGTCGCAACAAATGTCCCATCTGGTAATTTGTTCAGTCCAGGATACTCGGTGGTTTTATAAGTATGGAGCAATTTTATCCGGTACTGCCCCTCTCTTCCTTTGGCCAGATCATCATATGTTCCTACCCAAGCTGCAAAATGCCCCTTTGAAGGGCTGTTTTCAGCGACGTCCCTGCCTACTATTACCAACCGGCCATCATTGGCATATTGAGCCTGATGGCGGTCCATAGTCACACTGGCATGCGCCTGGAAAGGTTCCTGCCATGTTTTTCCTTCATTGTCCGACAGCATAATCCAGGAATTGAAGGACCTGTTGTTTTCCCTGATGATCATCAACAACTGCTTTCCATCCGGAGAACGGATGACTTCCGGCTCACAGGGGATATGGGGATCACCCAAATCAAGGATGATTCTCCAGTGTCCCCAGGTGATCCCGCCATCTTTTGATATGCTTTGGGCAATGATATTCGTCCTACCTCCTTCATAAGGCCTTCTAATATTGCTAAATCCCAATAATTTATCCCCTCCCTCTACCGGAATTATGGCGGTAAAGGGCATTACGTCTGCTATAAGGGTATCCTTCTGATTGGGAAGAAGCACTGGATGAAAGGGAGACCATGAATCGCCATAATCCTCGGAAAAAGCCCTGTACATTTTAAACCCGGCTGGACCTCTGTTTACAAAGGTGGTCAACCTGCTATTCCCCTCTGGATCTTCAAGAAGGTATAATGGCGGGCAATTGGCATGGTGCTTCCAGTTTTCAGGGACCTCCAATAGGTCGCTCCAGGTCAAACCTCCGTCTTCACTTTTCTTTAATTGATCTGCCGGCCCACCATGGCCAATGGTCCAAATGACAAACATTGTTTTTCCGTCCGGTAACAAAATAGTATGGGGATGGCCTTGCCTGGCCTGCTCCGTACCGGGAGCGATCACCACCTGCCGGGAATTTTCATCAGAAATATCCAGTGTAGGAATATCGATGTTTCTCCTGGCTTCAAATGACTGTTGGCTTTGTTGACCAAACGAATGCCAGACAGTCAAAAAAAAGACCAGAATTACAATATGAATTTTAAGCATCATCTTTAATTTTAATAGCGTTTTATATAGTTAGTGTATATCAATACGGATTAATATCCCCTTCTTATTCTTTGCATACCAGGTGAATGGTTAGGTTGGCTTTAGAATTATCGGTCATTTCACATCTCAGCCTCAGCCATCCCCCAAAATGTTTTAACCTCAGAAAATACCTTCCCTCTTTGGTTATCGTATCCAGCGTAGCACCTTCATCGATCCAAAATACGCCATCAACAGAAATTTGGGAGTATACCTTCATTGCCAACACATCACTTACAATTTTTTCAACCTGGATAAAAAATATGGCCTCTGAAGCCCATGCCACCTCCATTGGGTGGGTTTCAAAATTCGAATCAAAGGTTTTCCTTTGCTCAACGGTACTGGTTAGGAATTGTCTCATCATGGATTTTATTTAGCTCATTGAAATAACCACAGAATCCACATATAAAAACACCCTTCTATTGGTGTCCGTCTCTATCCAGATCAGCGGATTCAGTAATCCTTCAATCCTTGCATAGGGAGCTACATGGGTTGGGCTTTGCCCTCTAAGATCAAACAATTTATTCCTTGATTGCAGCTCCACATATTCCTTTAAGTCCATATCGTATAGCAGTCGCAGGTACAACCAGTTGATTTTATCATCACTTTCATTGTAGCAAAGCTCCTGCCTGCTTTCGGGGATAAATTTATACCCATCGGTAGTTCCATCCTGATACCGTTTCCCGTACCAAAGCGGATCCACCCCTTTTTTACACCAATCCCCATGCGTATCATAAGCCCATTCCGCATCCGAAACATCACTGGCTTGCATGTATTGCCATTCTTTTTTTAATTTTCCATTTACAGCATTTACGTATCGTACACCTACAAAATTTCTTGCATTGGCATCCTGCAGATCAAAACAGACACCGAAGGCACGGATATCATTTTCACTGAGCCCGGAGCGATCCTGTTCGGTGGTATAGGCATACCACATCTCAAACTGAAGTTGACCGGGTTTTCTGTGCATGGTGAGCCTTTTAATGGCATGGCTCATACTTCCGGGAGCAGGTGGATTTTGATAGGGGTTAGCTACCGGTCTGGTGGCCAGTTTAAGGGAATATATTCCATCAATGGAGCCGTGAGTACCCGGAAACCTGTAGGATGCGGTGCTGAGCATAATTGGGCCCCATTGGGTTTTTTCAACGATACTGTCCCGGACCCCAAAGTTGTCGAGGGTATAATTGGGCATAAGGGTGGTCCATCCATTGATGCCCTGATCAAAATCATCAAAACATAAAATATGCTCTAATGGTTGGTACTTGCTTAATCCCTGATGGTAGGTTATCATATAAAAGAATTGATTTTGGTGAATTAAAATTAAATTTACCCGAAACGGATTAGGAAAGAAATAGGATGCCAAAAAAGCCTACCTGAAAGGTATTCTTAGCTTTTATCAAAGGTCAACTTCAAACCGGGCTACTTCGGGAAAAATTGTTTTCCCCCTCAATAATTTTCCCAACCTGGGCTTCCTTTCATTGTAAACTTCCACGGCATTGGCATCCGCATAACGCATAAACAAAATTCTCCTATCTCTTGATTGGGAGAAATTTCCACTAGATTGGTGCAGGGTCCAACAATGAAATACAAGTGTTTCACCGGCTTTCATGGGCACAGGTATGGCTTTTGATTCGTCCACAGGCACTTGAATCGATACCTCCTTTTTATCTCTGGTGTCCCTGAAAAGGTGATTTACATCTATCTGCCCCCCTAGGTGGCTTTTTGGTATGATCCTTAAACAACCGTTTTCCTCATCTACATCCTCTAAAGCCGTTAGGGTACTGATGGTGTTATAAGGGTCTAATTCACCGTAACCATTGTCCTGGTGCCATTCAAAAGTCTTGGTATTACCCCGCATTTTAAACGTTAATTGAGAGGTCGCCGCCTTTATGTTAGGGCCGATTAACTGTTCCATCATATTGACAATTGGGCCATCAAAATAAAAAGCTTTTACCAAAGGTGATTTTTTATGGATATCAACCAATAAAGCATTTTGTAACCAATTTTTATCCGGGTCAAACTCTCCTTTCTCCGCATTCCAAACTTCCATACATTCTTTCCGAACCCTTTCCACCCCTAATTCCGAA
Source organism: Cyclobacteriaceae bacterium (assembly GCA_040905205.1). Classification (GTDB taxonomy): domain Bacteria; phylum Bacteroidota; class Bacteroidia; order Cytophagales; family Cyclobacteriaceae; genus Cyclobacterium. Next base: position 8,902 of record JBBDSB010000684.1, on the reverse strand, counting down.
AGCGTGGCACCTACTTTCAGGTACCCATTTTCCTTGTATTCTCCAATCTGCTCCTCAATAAGTTGCTGATAAACAAATAAGTCTTTGGTATTCATATATTAATTTTTATAAAGTACTATTAATTCCCTCCAGATGTTAAAATGGGGTGTTATTTATCTTCTTCATTTAGCCAATCCAGGTTAAACCTTACCACTTTTACCGGACTGTCTTTACCCGTTTCGTAAATCAACAATACGGTATGATCCGGAAGTAAGGCCATATCACTGTACCAGGCTGGACCTTCATCAACCACCCTGGATACCGGCCAACTTTTTCCTTCATCAAAACTTAACCGAACGGTTAAATTTTCCCTGCCTTCTGTGGATTCATTTTTGCTGTACAATAAAATATTTTTATTGTCACCATTATTTTGGGGAATAGCGATCAACCCGGCATCACATTGGTTGGATTTTGGAAAGTTTTCATCGATCAAAATATTCTGCCAGGAGACACCTTGATCCTTACTGATAGCCACCGCCCTATGGTTATTTCGATCTCCGGGATTATCCTCTGTATACCTGGCATTCACATAAACATCCCCATTGTGAAGTTCGGCCAACCGGGATTCATTCATATTCCTTCCATCATGGCCAAATGAAGACCCATAATTCCAGATCTGTCCTCCGTCGTCACTGTAAATAGTGCTGATACCATACTGTCTTTCGTCTGCCGGAATCTGACCTTCTCCCAAAATGCCCAAAGCTTTACGATTCCATAATTGCAATAGCAAACGTCCATTTTCCAATTGAATGCCATGGCCGGGTCCTGGCATATGGAAAGCCCTTCCCAAATAATCACAGGCAAACCCGTTCTCATCCGTCACCCAATTTCCATCGCTATCCTTATTGGGTGACCCGCCTTTTTTGGAATGCAGCAAGGAGGTGATTTCATTTCTCTCAGACCAGGTTTTGCCATGATCGGCACTAACCCGGTAAAAAACCCTGGTATACCTTTGAATATTTTGCCCGGCAATGGTACCCTCACTCAAGGAATAAAAGAAAAATACCTTGCCGGTAACATAGTCTACAATGGGAGCAACATTGGTCCAAACCTCTTTTTTGTCCTTGACATCCAGGGAATCGATCAGGTGCTCATTGGCTGCCCAAAATTCCCCATCGGATTTTTCAATGTAAATATTTTGAGACCAGGTTTTTCCTTTATCATTGGATCTTTTTACTACCAAGGATTTTGGTGCCTCATCTTTATAATCAGGTCTTTCCTCAGAAAAAGCGAGTGCCGTGCCATCCTTTGCGATGACAATCCCTGGAATCCGGTACCCATCCATACCCTTTTCTCCTGCCTCCCAAACAATGGAAGGCTCAAAAAGCGGTTGGGTGTCCGATCCACAGGAAAGCAAAATCGGGGTTACGAGCATTATAATCCACCATCCTATTCCAGAAACTCCAATTTTTTTATTGATCATGTGTTCATCGTTGTATAAAGCCATAAAGATTTACCATCCGGGATTTTGCGTCAAATTTTCATTGATGATCAATTCATCTGCGGGTATGGGAAAAAGGTAGTGTTTCTCTGCAATAGCCGAGGAAGGGTTGATGGACCTGATGGTTTCCAGTAACCTTCCTGTCCTTACCAAGTCAAACCACCGATGGCCTTCAAAACCAAGTTCTATGGCCCGCTCCATCAGTACCGCATCCCGAAATTCATCCTGGCTTAACCCTTCCAGGTTTTCGGGATAAGTAGATGGTGTAACCCCATCCCGGTTTCTTGCCCTTTCCCTAATCGCATTGATCATTTCATAAGCCTCAGCGGAAGGCCCATTTATTTCATTCAATGCCTCCGCACGCATTAAGTACACGTCTGCAAGACGCAATACCACAAAATTTGCGCTGAAAGCATATCCGTTCCGGGAAGAGGAAGTTTGGTCCACATATTTCCAAGCAGGATGTGGGTAAGGAAAAGTAAATGACTCCCAGGTAACATGTTCTCCCTGTCTGTTGACGCCCTCGGTAACGAACGTGGATTCTTTTCGGTAGTCCCGGTCATCATATAAGTTGAAATAATTGATTTCACTTACAATATCACTGTTTCCTGTTTGCCCTTCTTCCGGTACCAGGCCTATAATGTCTCTTGGTATGGTAAACTGCCCAAAAATAGTATGCATTCCAAGAGGAATCAACACCCTGTCTCCTTGCAGCTCAAACAAGGATTCAGGATTGAATTTATTGGCCACGCCAATCGCATTTTGATAATTGGAGACTAATTGATGATTGGGACTATCGATGACCTCTTTGGCCAGATCGGCACACCTTTGATAATCTTCCGATGATCCGGCCACCGAAGAGGCCCTGGTGAGGAAAACCTTGGCAAGTAGTCCCTTAGCGGCCCCCAAAGAGGCCCTGCCATCCTGATTTTCCGCCGGAAGATATTGGGCAGCAGACTCAAGATCCGAAATGATCTGTCCATAGACCAAATCCTCGCTGTCCCTAGTGGCATTGGAGACTTGTTCAACGGATGTCACTTCATCGGTTATAAGCGGTATGGCACCCCAAAGCCGTACTCCGTAGAAATAACACAAGGCGCGGATAAACTGTGCTTCGGCTATGTATTGCTGCTTAAGTGATTCGTCCATCTCGATATTCGCTACCCTGCCAATGACAACATTGGACCGGTTGATGGCATCATACATTTGGGTCCAGGTTTGGTTGACGTCTACATGGTCTGAGGCAAAAGTAAAATCATCCAGTTGCCTTTGGGGGGCAAGTGTTGGGGGATAAGCTTCATCTGAAGGAAACCAGGTCAGGTAATGAAGTCTTCTGGCCAAAAAATTATTGGAACCCACTCCTAGCCCGGCATAAGCTCCCACCAAAGCAGACAAAGCATCCTTCTCATCATTGTAGAAATTTTCTGGTGCTAAAAAACTGTATGGTTTTTCCTCCAGAAAATTCTCGCAGCCCAGGAATAAAAAGCAAAATATCATTGCTATTCCTTGTCCTTTTCTTAATAATTTATTTTTAATGTTCATGGTAATTTCGCTTTTAAATTGGTTCAATAGGCTTAAAATCCCAGATTAAGGCCGAAAACTATGGTTCTTGCTGTTGGATAACCCCCACCCCCTCCATCAGGATCATAGCCAAAATAATCATTGGTAAAGGTGATCAGGTTTTGTCCTGAAACATATACCCTGGCATCGCTGATCCCCGATAAGGACTGAACAGGAATCTGATAGCCCAATTGAATATTTCTAAGTTTGACAAAGGAAAGATCCTGTCTTAAAAATGACGATCCCAACCAGTTGCTTACGCCTGCCCTGGGGATGTTGCTGTCAGGGTTTTCAGGTGTCCACCGCTCCACCAATGCCCTGGCCTTATTGCTGCTCACATCTGAGGGATCAAATAATCTGGAAATCCTGTTGCCGTCATGTCCAATTACTCCCTGAAAAAACACACTCAGGGAAAGTCCTTTATAGTTAAATTGGTGGTTACTTCCAAAAATATAATCCGGAACAGGGTTGCCCACCAAAACCCGGTCATCGGCATTGAATATACCATCTTCATTGGAATCCACATAGCGCATATCACCAGGCATCGCATTGGGTTGTGCCCCATGGTCCTGGACTTCAGCCTGATCTCTGAAAACCCCATCAAACAGGTAACCCAATCCCACTCCAGGGGGGTGCCCGATAAAAAGATTGGTGGAGGCGGATTGACCCAAATCTGTCATGGCTGTTTTGTTCCTGGAATAATTGGTTTGCATGTTCCAGGAAAAATCATTACCCCTGATCACATCTATGCCCAGGTCAAGTTCAATGCCTCTGTTTTCCACCATGCCGGTATTGAACAAAGCAGAACTGAACCCCGAATAAGATGGCAAGTTGATGGTAAACAATAAATCCCGGGTATCCTTTTTATAATAGTCAAATATGACCCTTATCCTATCTTCAAAGAAAGACATGTCCAACCCAATATCCCATTGGGCTGATCTTTCCCAGGATAGATTTTGATTGGAAAGACTGCTTTGCCTGGCTCCGGAGACCAATTGATTATCAAAAATATAAATCAAGTTGGTGACCAATCTGGCCAATGATTGGTAATTGCCTATTTCCTGATTGCCGGTCAAGCCATAACTTCCTCTGATCTTGAGATCATCCAGAAAAACAAAGTCTTCCATGAAACCTTCCTCGGATAAGCGATACCCCATGGCCACAGACGGAAAATACCCCCATTTGTTGTCCATGGCAAATCGGGAAGATCCATCGGCACGGACCGTTGCGGTCAACAGCCATTTATCATCAAACTGATAATTTACCCTTCCCAGGAAGGAAGCGATGGACCAATCCAATAAATTGGACCCAACGATGGGCGTACCGGTGGTGCCTCCCACCGAATTGATTCCCAAAAGGTCATTGGGGAATCCTGTAGGTTGCAGGGAGGAAAGGAAAGTAGTTTCTTTTTGCCAGGTAAATCCTGCCAAGACCTCCAGTGAATGATGATCAAGAAAATTTCTGGAAAATCTCAGGGTATTCTCATTGAGAATATTGGTAATTCTCCTATTGGAAATCATTCCCAAACCTCCAAATAAGCCCCCAATATAAGTAGATCCACCCGGATAAAATTCTTCGTTTGATCGGTTCATCAGGTTCACCCCGGCCATGGTCTGGAAAACCAGTCCTTCGGCAATTTCATAATCCAAAGATAAATTCCCAAGCAAATTATCACCGGTTAGGGTACTTTTGGTCGTTAAAAGTGAGGCAACCGGGCTTTCTGGTTTATTCACCCCATACCAGACGTCCACATAGTTCCCTTCATCGTCACGGACAGGTATGGTAGGGGAAGTAACATAGGCCCTCTCGCCTGCTGAGCGAACATTGTCACTCCCTGCATTAGAGATGGGCAGGGAATTATTGATGGTCCTGTTGAAGGTCAGGGATTGGTTGAATTGAATTTTCTCGTTTATTTTTTGATCCACATTTAAACGGATCGAATATCTTTCCATGCCCGAATTGATAATCACCCCTTCCTGATTAAAATAATTGGCGGAAATAAAATATTTGGTGTTTTCATTTCCTCCGGATAGGGATAATTGGTGATCTTGAATGGCAGATGACCGGAAAATCTCATTCTGCCAATCTGTTCCCTCTCCAATGGATGCCGGATTGGAAAACGGGGCTTCCAGGCCACTTGCCATGGCCCAGTCATTTAAGAATTCAGCATGCTCCTGCCCGTTCATCAAATCGAGCTTGTCCACTACATTTTGAACCCCATAGTAGCCATTGTAATTTACTTTTGCAGCTCCACTTTCTCCCCTTTTGGTGGTGATGATGATGACACCGTTGGAGCCCCTTGAACCATATATGGCCGTGGAAGAAGCATCCTTAAGAATTTCAATGGAGGCAATATCATTCGGATTCAATGAAGCAAGGGGATTGGTGGGACTGGATGTACCATAGGAAGTTCCACCAGGGTCTTTGCTGCCATTGTACATGGGTATCCCATCAATGACCAACAGCGGTTCATTCCCGGCATTGACAGAACTGGCACCCCTGATCCTTATTGTGGACCTTCCTCCCGGAGCACCACTGGACTGACTGATATTTACACCCGCTGCTCTGCCCTGTAACAACTGATCAATGCTGGCCAAAGGTTGGTTTTCGATGGCTTCCGAAGATACTGAGGCAATGGAGCCGGTCAAATCCTTTCTCCTTTGGGTCCCATAGCCCACCACTACTACTTCATTCAGTAACTCGGAAGATTGTTCTGCCAATACGATGGCCAGGTTAGTCCTCCCTACAGTGGCCACTTCCTGGGTTTCATATCCAATATAGGATACAATAAGTATGGCATTTTCAGAGGAAATGATGAATTCAAAGTTCCCATCAAGATCGGAAACCGTTCCATTATTTGTTCCTTTTTCAAGTAAGGTTGCACCTACCAAGGGCTCGGTGTTGGCATCCAGTACTTGTCCGGAAATTTTCCGTTCATTTTGGGCAATTGTTTCCAGACTGCAGATAAGGGAGAGCAGCATCCCACTAATTATGAGATTTCTTAGTGATAATTGCAGCTCATTTCTCACCAGTCCAATCAACATGACGTTCAATTTTTCCATTTAAAGTCGGTTATTTTGTGTGTTTAGACCTAATTGTATGACAAATATAAAAATGTCATAGAAACTATCAAATAGTTTAAATAATATTTTATAACTTATAATTTGGCCTAAGCAGGGAATTACTTCAATTGATATTCGTTTTTTGATTGAAATACCATATTTAAATCAAAATATTTATGGAAATTAAGGCAGTAATGGGGCATACAACGTGGTTTTACGCAGAGCAAACCAATCTACTCTATAAAATGAAATATTCAATTTAATAATTTTAAAATATAGGTATTTTTTAAAATTATATGCCCCTATACTTAATTTTACAGTTCCCCAAGGTTTTGGAATAAAATAAAATCAGTATTATTGTATTACAATACCTATTAATACTAATTAAAGAATGAAAAGCATAAGTTTGTTAACTAACCTGAGATTCGGGGTTGAGATCGTCTTAAAAAACCGGATAAATCGTAAAGCGAAACCTTTTATAGTGGGTTGGTGAATTGGGAAAGTGTGTGGCAGTCCCGTCTGATTAGGGATTCCCACGGATTCCTTAGCTCTAAACCCTCTCTAAGCTTACCGATGACGGTTTTTACCTGATTTTAGGTCAAAATCAGGTTACCTCATGACAACAAAACATTTAATGGCGTCTGAAACAATCTATCATTTTAAATATTCCACATGAGCCTAATCAATAATAAAATCCAGTATTCTTCCAAAACTTTGGTAGACCAGGTGGAAGAACGTATTATCGAATTCATTAGAAACAACAAACTGAAACCAGGGGATACATTGCCCAATGAAACCCAACTTTCAGAAGACATGGGGATCAGCAGAAATGTGACCCGGGAGGCTTTGAGCCGATTGAGAATGCTGGGAATGATTCAAACCCGGACGAAGAAAGGGATCACCATTGCGGAGCCTCCCCTGCTGATTGGCTTGGAAAAAGTAACCAACCCTTACCTTTTCAGCGAAAAAACGATCCAAAACATCATTGAAATGCGGATTGCCCTTGAAATTGGCATTACTGATTTTATTTTTGACAAAATCACTGATGAAGATATCCGCGACCTTCACAAAATAGTAACGCATGGCAAATTCTATGATGGACACAAATGGCCCACAGAATTGGAAAAAGAATTTCATATGCGTATCTATAAAATTGCAGGCAACCCCTTTATTACCCAATTTCAAAAAATTGTTCACATCGTCTTCGGATATGCCAAAGAAAACTATGATTTACGTATCAAACCCATCAATGACCAATTAAGGATGGAAGGCAAAGTCATTACCCATAAAGACTTATATAATGCATTGGAAGAAAGAAACCGTCAAAAATATGTGGAATATATCAAAGGCCATCTGGCCTTATACCAGAAAATGAAAATATATCATTCATCCTGATTTTTTCAGAAAATATTCGCTTTTGGCCTAGATCAAACATTCGGCCTGGAAGAATTTGAAATGGCGCTCAAATACATCTCCTCCACTTTTTCCCTGGCCCATTCTGTTATTCTTAAGAATTTCAGACTTGAATTGATGGATGGCTCATCGGTAAAGCAGCGGATTTTGACCCTTTCTCCCATTTTTTTCCAGCCATATTTATCCATTAAATATACCAACATGTCCACCAATCTCACCCCATGCAATGGATTATTACCCTGGCCATTCTGTTTATTTTCCTGCTTGTCTGTCATTTTAATTTTTCCTTGAAAAATGCAATGGTCCTACCCCAGGCAAGATTAGCTGCTTCCTCATCGTACCTCGGGGTGGAATGGGCAATATGGAGCCCTATACCATTGAAAAATTTGAAGAAAATGATAAGCGATTGACAGAATTGACCAGAGAGGTAGAATTTGAAAACCTTGGAATTTTAGATACCCATATATATTCCCTGAAATACTATGATCCCAGCACCATCTTTAATGCAATATCTGGTTCCAATACCATTGTTTTGAGGTATGCGGATGTGCAGCTCATGTATGCCGAGGCACTAAATGAGAACGGTAAAACAGACCAAGCTTATCCCCCTATAATGAAGTAAGGAACAGGGCAGGATTGGGCGATCTGGATGCTGGCTTTTCTAAGTCTCAAATGTTTCAGGCCTTGGCAGACGAAAGACAGAAAGAATTTATTTTAGAAGAAGATCGTTGGTTTGATATGGTTTACCGCGGATTTGATTTTTTGAATGGAGAAATGAATGCGTTTATACCAAATGCCTACCTCGAAAAGAATAGGGATATGCAAGTATAAAGTTATAAAGTATTGTTTCCTCTTCCCCAAGATGAAATCCAGATTAAGAATATCCTTACCCAAAATATAGGGTATTAATAAGTGGGATGGAAATAAACTATAATAATTGAAGCATTCAGGGTAAAATTCCAACGGAAATTACAAATTGGACAAGTATTTCAAATGAATTCTCCCAATTAATTTACCTTAGATTCCATTGCATGAAAATATTGAATTTAATTATTGGATTAACCATGATATTCATTAATGGAGCAACATGCCGAAAAAGGGGAGAAAATTACCAAATCTTAACAGGTGAAAAAGAAAAGGATTTGCTAGAGTTATTTTCCATAGATGGATTTAACGATAGCCCATGCAAGTGTGTCTTGTGTCTTGTCCTGAAATAAATATTCAAATATCCAGATATAAGCTCATGTAGCCTGCTTTTGAAATATAAACAAAAAAAAAGCCCCGAGGGGCTTTTTATCAAGGTTTCGATTTCCTGGCCTTCCCACCTTTCGGGGCAGCTACCTTTTTGCTGATATAGGCCGTGTGGGTTTTGCCATATTGATCCGGC
>JBBDSB010000683.1:0-2433 GCA_040905205.1 Cyclobacteriaceae bacterium | reverse complement strand
ATCACCTGATAATTTGTTGATGTGTTGATGTGCTGATGACTCAATTCTCTACGCTAATTAACATATAGACCAACAGACCTCTACGTTCATTGACCCATAGACCTTTATTGATGAATGGTGGTAAAATCGTGCATGGTATTTTTTACTCCCCGCATCCCCAAAAACAACGATTTAAAGGGTTTTTTCCCTTTCAAAATTTTCATCCCTGGCCGCTTAAACCTTTGCGTTGCTTTTCGGTCTAAGCATCATACTTAACCGGATAACAGGAATGAAAATTTTTACGCTTCTATTGTTTATTTTATGGCTTGCTGGAACACCAATGCTCCAGGCCCAGCAAACGCAAATAAATGGCACTGAGGTGCCGATGATCAAGGGAAAAGTTGTAGAGCAATTCAGCAAGGATCCCATAATTGGAGCCAATGTTTTGCTAAAAACCCAAGAAGACTCCCTGATCGGCAATACCACTACCGGTCCGGATGGTACTTTTCGTATCGCTTATCCGCGCTTACCGGTGTTCAAACTGGAAATCACTTATGTTGGCTTTGAAAAAGTCACCCGGGAATTTAGCAGGGGAATGCCGCTTGACCTGGGTGTAATTACCCTCAGCGAAGACAATAATTTACTGGAGGAAGTAGTGATAGAAGGAGAAAATACGGTAGGCGAGATGAAAGGCGATACGGCTGTATTTAATGCCAGTGCTTTCAAAACCAAAGAAAATGCCATGGCGGAAGACCTGATCGGTAAACTTCCCGGAATTACCATAGAAAACGGGCAAGTTCAGGCTCAGGGAGAACAAGTGCAAAAGGTGCTGGTGGATGGACGTGAATTTTTTGGAAACGATCCGGCTATTGCTTTAAGAAATTTGCCGGCAGATGCCATTTCCAGTGTGGAGGTGCTGGATCAACGCTCGGACCAATCCCGTCTTACCGGGTTTGATGATGGAAATTATGCCAAAACCATCAATATCATTACCAAAGGAAACATGAGAAACAGTTATTTCGGCCGGGTTTATGGTGGATATGGTTCCGGCGATGCCTATTCCCTGGGGGGCAATATTAACTTTTTTAATGGCAACCGTAGGATTTCGCTTATCGGTTTATTTAATAATGTAAATCAACAGAACTTTTCTTCAGATGATTTATTGGGTGTAAGTGGCGGCCTTGGAGGCGGTGGCCGACGGGGTGGAATGGGTGGAGGCCGGAGAGGTGGCGGAGGTGGTAATTTTGGAGTAGCACAAAACAACGGCATTGTTACCACCAATTCTTTGGGCTTGAACTACAGTGATAAATGGGGAGAAAAAATCAATTTTACCGGAAGCTATTTTTTTAATTCCACAGATAATAATGTGTTGGAGAGGACCAATCGGGAAACGGTGGTCAATGAAGAGCAACGCTTGATCTATCAGGAGGACCAAATCAGCACCGTAACCAATAATAACCACCGGATGAACGGGAGAATGGAGTATGATATCAATGAAAAGAACGCCTTGATCTTCAATCCATCCATCAGCTTCCAGGACAATGTGAGGTACAGCGATTTGGATGGGTTAAACCTCAATCAGGAATTGGATTCTCTCAGTGACACAAGAAACATTACCGACAATGAAACCCAGGGATACAATATTTCCAATAACTTTACCTACCGGTACAAATTTGATAAGAAAGGGAGGACGTTTTCGACCGATTTTTTTACTTCCTGGAATCAAAGGGATCAATTAACCGATTTGATTTCTACCAACAAAGATTATGTGCGGAATGCTTTTGATACCCTGGTTCAGGAATCCACAGCCCTTTCGGATGGGTTTAATTATCGGGCAAATATCACCTATACCGAACCGATTACCGATAGGTCAGTGGCAACTATAGGGTACCAAATCGGAAACAATAAAAGTGCCGCTGACCAGAAAACTTTCCAGTTGGCCAACGAACAGGGTATTATGGTTTTGGATACGGCCCTCAGCAATGAATTTAACAACCAATTTATTACCCAGAAAGCCGGGTTAGGTTACATGTATAATCATGAAGATTTAAATGTAAATGTAAACCTGGATTATCAATATTCAGTTTTGGACAATGAAAGTTTTTTTCCGACAGAGGGTCTTTTTTACAGAGATTTTAAAAACTTACTTCCAACGGTCACCCTTAACTATCGCACCGAAAAAGGAACCAGTTTTCGGTTCAGGTACAGAACAAGAACTGAAGAGCCCAGTGTCAACCAGCTACAGAATGTGATCAACAACGGCAATCCCTTGAATCTTTCAGTGGGCAACCCGGAGCTGGGCCAAAGTTTCAATAATACTTTTTTTATAAACATGTCCAAGTTTGACATGGAAACCAACCGGTCCATGTTTATGTTTCTATATGCCTCTTTAACGGATAATTTCATCGGTACCAATACCTTTGTTGCCCCTCAGGATACCCTGATCAATAACGA
>JBBDSB010000682.1:0-2441 GCA_040905205.1 Cyclobacteriaceae bacterium | reverse complement strand
GTTATTGAAGCCAAGAAAACCGCTTTTGATGCCAAAAAAGGAAGGCACCAGGCCTCCCTCTATGCGGACTGCCTGGAGATGAAATTCAGGCAACGACCCATCATTTACTATACCAATGGTTTCGATTTTTATATCTGGGACGACCAATTTGCCCCCGATAGAAAAGTCAGTGGCTTTATGAGCAGGGACCAACTGGAATTGGCCATTCGCAGAAGGGGCGAGCGGGTGGATCTCAGGGACTTTAAGGTCAATCTTGCGATTACGGGGAGACCTTACCAAACGGAGGCCATACAAAGGGTGGCTGAAAATTTTTCAGTTATTAAGGACGCCAAGCTGAAGCAAAGGCACAGAAGGAGTTTGCTCATTATGGCTACCGGCAGTGGGAAGACCCGAACATCCGCCTCCATCGTAGACATGATGACCCGGTGCAATTGGGCCAAGCGGGTACTCTTTTTGGCAGATCGAAATGCCCTGGTTACCCAGGCTAAAAATGCCTTTGCGGAGCACCTTCCCGAACTCAGCAGCATCGACTTGACAAAGGAAAAGGAAAACGATACCACCCGACTGGTTTTCTCTACCTATCCCACCATCATGAACCAGATCGATCGGGCCCGAAACGGGGATGGGCGGTTTTACGGGGTGGGGCATTTTGACCTGATCATCATCGATGAGGCCCACCGCTCCGTATACCAGAAGTACAGTGCCATTTTCCATTATTTTGATGCCTTTCTTTTGGGGTTGACCGCCACGCCCAAGAAGGATGTGGATCACAATACCTATGCGCTTTTTGAAATCGAGGACGACAACCCCACCTTCGCCTATGAGTTGGAAGAGGCCGTAAAAGATGGTTTTTTGGTCCCCCCAAAAGCGATCAGTGTTCCGCTGAAGTTTATGCGGGAGGGCATTAAGTATGCGGAACTGTCCGAAAAGGAGAAATTGGATTATGAGGAAAAGTTTGGGGACCCGACCAATGAGGAGGCAGAGGCAGGTATTGATAAGAACCATTTGTACAAATGGTTATTTAACTCGAATACGGTGGATCAGGTCTTGAATCATTTGATGACTTCAGGGATCAAAGTGGATGGGGGAGACAAAATTGGCAAAACCATCATTTTTGCGAAGAACCACAAGCATGCCGTATACATTGAGCAGCGATTTAACAAGAATTACCCGGAGTATTCTGGGAAATTTTGCAGGGTCATCGACAACCAAACCGATAAGGCGCAGGACATTCTCGAACGTTTTGTGCTCGACAAGGAAGAAAAGGCACCGCAAATCGCCATATCGGTAGACATGATGGATACGGGGGTGGATGCCCCAAGGGTGGTGAACCTGGTTTTTTTCAAGCCGGTCAGGTCGGTGGTGAAGTTTTGGCAAATGATCGGCCGGGGAACCCGGTTAAGACCGGAGCTATTTGGCCCGGGACAGCACAAGGAAAGCTTCCTGATTTTTGACTATTGCGAGAATTTCGAATTTTTTGAAGTCAATCCGGAAGAAAGTAAAGGAACAGTGGGACTTTCTTTGACCCAGCAGGCATTTCAGTTGAGGCTTGACCTGGCGCTCCTTCTTCGTCAATCCACCAATAAACCGGAAAATGATTTTGCAGAGGCTTTGATTGATTTGCTCCATGCTCAGGTAGTTGCATTAAATCAGGAAAGATTTGTAGTCAGGCAGCACCTTGAATATGTGGTAAAATACAGTCAAAAGGAGGAATGGGCGGATATGGGTCCTTCAAAACTGCAGGAAATAACGGCGCATATTGTTCCGCTTATCCTGTCAGAAGATGACGACCATGTGTCTGCGCGCAGGTTTGATGTATTGATGCTCAATTACCAACTGGCACTGAAAGGGGGCAGGATTACCAGTAAATATGAGCACCGGGTCAGCACAGCCTGCCGGGGGCTGGAAAAGAAGGGGAATATCCCTAAAGTTGGCGCCGAAATGCCCATGATTAAAAAGGTACTGACAGATGGCTTTTTGCAACAGGCAACTGTTGTCGATCTGGAGACCGTACGTGATGCCCTCCGGGAATTGATGCAATTTTTGGATGCAATAGATCAACCGACCATTGAAACGCATTTTCAGGATTACCTGGATCTCTCGAAAGTGGAAGAAAAGCATATCCTTCAAGAGCCCACACTCGAACCCTACCGGAGGAGGGTAGAACGTTACCTGAATGCGCATAAAGATCATTTGGTGATCCGTAAGATCAAAAAAAACCAACCGATTACAGAAGGAGAACTATCCCAACTACAGGAAATCTTCTTTAATGCGGAAGAGGTGGGTTCAAAGCAGGAATTTGAAGAAGCGGTTAAAGGAAAAAAGCTTGGCCTTTTTATAAGGGAGTTGATCGGGCTGGACAAAGCCGCCGTACAATCTGCCTTTGCGGATTTTATACAGGCCCAAAATCTGAATGCCGCCCAAATCAAATTTGTAGACCT
>JBBDSB010000681.1:0-14981 GCA_040905205.1 Cyclobacteriaceae bacterium | reverse complement strand
AAAAGTTCCGCTCTTTCATGCAGAGTAAGGTCAAACTGCTGGATCATATCACCCATTATATTGTCAAGAGAAAAGGGAAGCAAATGCGGCCTATGTTTGTGTTCCTCACCTCCGGCGTTTCCGGCACGATATCCGAATCCACTTACCGGGGAGCGGCATTGATCGAATTGCTACATACCGCCACCCTTGTACATGATGATGTCGTGGATGATGCCAATTATCGCCGTGGTTTTTTTTCCATCAATGCTTTATGGAAAAACAAAATTGCCGTTTTGGTTGGAGATTATCTATTGTCCAGAGGGCTCCTACTCAGTGTGGACAACGGTGATTTCGGTTTATTGAAGATTGTATCCAATGCCGTCCGCGAAATGAGTGAGGGGGAATTGCTACAGATAGCAAAAGCGAGGAACCTGGACATCACCGAGGAAGTTTACTATACTATTATCCGTCAAAAAACCGCAAGCTTAATTGCATCTTGTTGTGCTGTGGGTGCAGCAACAGCAGGCGCAGATGATATTAACATAGAAAAAATGAAGTTTTTCGGGGAAAAAGTGGGCATGGCCTTCCAAATAAAAGACGACTTATTTGATTATGGTGAAGATGTGGTCGGAAAACCGGTGGGTATAGATATCAAAGAGAAGAAAATGACCCTGCCTTTAATTTATGCTTTGAATCAGGCCCCCTGGTTAACCAGGAAAAAAATCATTTATATGATCCGGAATAAAAGTGAGAGCAAAAAAGCAGTCAATGAAATCATTGAATTTGTAAAGTCCTCAGGAGGTTTGGAATATTCTCAAAACATCATGAACAACTTTTATCGGGAGGCTCTGGAAATCCTAAATGATTTCCCCGATTCCACCTATCGGGATTCCCTATCTTCATTGGTCACCTATACCATAGAGCGGAAAAAATAGGATATTTGGTGCCAATAGAAAATCCCGTACGAAGATTGGGAAATTAAAACTTACATAAATCACCCCTTTTTTACTTTTTTATGGGAATTCCTCCCACTTTTCTTTTTAAAAAGAAAATCAGGATATTTTATCGCCAAATACACGGGCTGATAGGAGAAATAACTAAAATAACACACTAAAATGGCAATTATTTAATTTATCCCCTGTCTAAGAGGGAATTAAAACGCAAATGTCATATTGGGATTTTTTGGCTAAACCATTGTGTTTACAGATATTTTTCAATACTTTTATAACAATGTGGTAAATAGTGGGGTAAAGTGGTATAAAGTGTCAAGGTATTTATTACTTTTGTATTTGATGATAAGAAGATAGAAGCATGGCGACATTCACCGGTGAATATGAATGTAAACTGGATGTCAAAGGCCGGTTGGTATTGCCTTCAAAAATGAAGGCTGTGCTTCCTGATGCACTGGGTCATGAGATGATGCTTCGCAAAGGAAATGAGCCTTGCCTTGAATTGCTCACTATGATGGAGGTGAAAAAAGACCACAGCAAACTATCCAGTTTGGATGATACAGATGAGGAAGTCCGTATGTTCAAAAGGTCTTATTTCAGGAGAGAATCACCGGTGGAATTGGATGCCTCAGGAAGGTTTGTCATCCCAAAAAGCATGTTAAAACATGCCCAATTAGAAAAAGAAGCCATTGTGATCGGCATTGGGGTTAAAATTGAGATTTGGAACCCTGAACTGTTTGAAGGTTTCACAACCCAAGAAGAAAAGCAATACAATGAATTGAATAAAAAGTTTTTAAAAAAGAGTGAATAATATGGTCTACCACATTCCTGTTATGCTCGAAAAATGTATTTCGGGTTTGGACATCCAGCCCAACGGGATATATGTGGACCTTACTTTCGGTGGCGGCGGACATTCGAAAGAAATATTAAAGCAATTGGACAAGGGTCATTTATATGGTTTCGACCAGGATCCTGATGCCACCTCAAATGTGCCGGAAGATGACAGGTTTACGTTCGTTATGGCCAATTTCAGGGATGTTAAAAGGTATCTTAAAATTTACGGTGTTCATCAGGTAAATGGAATTTTAGCCGACCTGGGAATTTCCTCCCATCAAATTGATGAACCCAAAAGGGGTTTTTCAACCCGTTTTGAAGGGGAACTGGACATGCGAATGAGCCAATCCGGAGAACTGACGGCAGCAAGTATATTGAACGATTATTCCGAAGAAAAGCTGCATCGGATTTTTGGCATATATGGGGAGGTAAAAAATGCCAAAACACTTGCAAAAGCGGTGGTTTCCTACCGGGTCATGCAGCGCTTTGACAGTATTCAGGGTTTCCGGAAACTGCTGGACAATCTTGCCCCGAGGGGGAAATCCTCCAAATATTCGGCTCAGGTTTTCCAGGCCCTAAGGATTGAAGTAAACCAGGAATTGGCTGCCTTGGAGGAAATGCTTGAACAATGTATAGAAATTTTAAAACCGGCAGGTAGACTGGTGGTGATGAGTTACCATTCCCTGGAAGACAGGATGGTGAAAAATATGATGAGCAAAGGCAAACTAAAAGGGGAATTGGAAAAAGATTTTTATGGAAATCTCATCCGGCCACTCGAGCCGGTTACCCGAAAAGCCCTTGTGGCCGATGAAGGGGAAGTAGCACAAAACAAAAGGGCAAGAAGTGCCAAATTAAGAATTGCTAAAAGAGTATAAGATGGGGTACAATAACTTTAAAAAGCCAATACAACGGGTAAGCAAAGGAAAAAAATCCCTTTTCAATCCATTTGTACTGATGGAAGAAAAACTGAATATCAGTGGTTTACTTGGGGATAAAGTTCCGGTAAAACTAGTACCCCCATTTCTGTACGCCGCTTTTTTGGCCCTAATTTATATCGGAAGTAATCATAAGGCTGAAAACACAATCCGTAAAATAGAAATCATTCAACATGAAGTGGAAGATCTCAGGGCGGATGTGACCACTTTGGAAGCAGCTTATATGTATGCCAGTAAACAATCCGAAGTCGCCAAAAAAATAGCTCCATTGGGTATTGTTGAATTGGAAGAACCTCCACAAAGAATCGTATTGGAAAAGTGAACATTAAGAAATCCATATTATTAAGAGTAAGGGTGTCATTTTTAGTAGTGACCTTAATTGCCTGTGCCATTTTTTACAGGATCAACACGATTCAAATCACAGAAGGCGAGAAATGGCGCCAAATGTCCGAAGACATCAATCTTCAATACCGTCCGGTCAAAGCCACACGTGGGAATATTTATAGTGCGGACGGGAGCCTTTTGGCCACCAGTTTACCTTTTTACAGGGTGGTGATGGATCCCTCCATTGCCAAAGGAGACCAGCTTAAATCCGGTATTGACTCTTTATCCTTCAAATTATCCGGCTATTTCAGGGACCGTTCCACTTCAGATTATAAAAGAATGATCCTTGAGGCGAGGAACAACGGAAAAAAATACTTGATCCTCAATAGAAAAAAAATAGGTTATCAGGATAAACTGGCCATGATGAAGTGGCCTATTTTCAGAAATGGCCGAATGGGGGGCGGTGTCATTTTTGAAAAAATGGATGAAAGATACCGTCCATTTAAGCACCTGGCTGGCAGGACCGTGGGCTTTTTGAATGAAGACCAATATGGGGTGGGATTGGAATACAGTTTTAATGAACACCTTCAGGGAAGAAATGGGGAAGCCCTGTTTCAGAAAATTGCCGGGGGATTATGGAAACCCCTGCATGATGCAGAAGACATTAAACCTACGGATGGGTTTGATATTGTTACCACATTGGATGTCAATATTCAGGATGTGGCAGAATCAGCCCTGCTTAGGCAGTTGATGAATAAAGAGGCAGCATATGGCACCGTAGTGGTTATGGAAGTAGCCACCGGGCATATCAAAGCGATAGCCAATCTGCAAAAGAGCAAAAATGGAAATGGATACGGGGAATATTATAATTATGCCGTTGGGGAGCAAGGCTTAACCGAACCTGGATCAACCTTTAAAACCATGTCCATGATGGCGCTTTTAGAGGAAGGCAAAATTAGCCTTAATGACAGCGTGGACACCGGAAAAGGTACCTATAAATTTTATGACCGAATAATGAGAGATGCCAAAAATGGCGGATATGGTAATATCTCGGTTAGAGAGGTCTTCGAAAAATCCTCGAATGTGGGTATATCCAAGCTGGTCAACCAACATTTTGGGGTCAACCCCAGCCTCTTTATGAATTACATTGAAAAATCAAAAATGAAGGAACCCATTGGCTTTGAGCTGAAAGGTGAGGGAATCCCCTATTTTAAAAAACCAGGTTCTAAAATCTGGTATGGAACCACCCTGCCCTGGATGTCCATTGGCTATGAATTGAAAATCACGCCACTTCAAACCCTTACATTTTACAATGCCATCGCAAATGAAGGCAAAATGGTGAAACCCATGATCGTAAAGCGGATTTCCAAAGGAAATCAGATAGAAAAAAATTATAAAACAGAAACCTTAAACCATCAAATTGCTTCCATAAAAACCATTCATCAGCTCCAATCGCTTTTGGAAGGTGTGGTCGAAAACGGGACAGCAAAAAACATCAGTAATGCGGCCTATAAAATAGCCGGTAAAACCGGTACCGCACAAAAATTGATAGATGGCAGGTACACCCAAAAATATTATACCTCTTTTGTGGGGTATTTTCCAGCGGATAAACCTAAGTACAGTGCCATCATCGTCATTGACAGCCCCAATGGCTTTAATGCTTACGGCGGGGATATCTCTGCTCCTGTTTTTAAAGAAATTGCGGATAAAATTTATGCACAAGATTTGGATATGAACAAGGATTCCGATCTCTGGAAAGATAAAAAAACGATAGATAACCAAGGGTTTCCTTTCATCAAAGCGGGAAAGGCAGAAGAGCTGCAGATGATATGTAATCTGATGGGGGTTTCCAATCATTACTCAGGAAATGAATCATGGGTGAAATCCTCCATTTCCAACCGTTCCATCCTTTGGGTTTCCAATCCACTGAAACAGGCTACAGTGCCGGATGTATTGGGCATGACGCTTAGAGATGCGCTATATGTTTTGGAAAATAAAGGGCTCCGCGTACAATATTCCGGAAAAGGAAGGGTAGTATCACAATCCATGCCCAAGGGCAGTAAAATACATGACCATCAAATTATAAAAATAGCATTGGGTTGAAGCAGCAATTAAAAGACATATTATATAAAGTTTCCCTGGTATCCACAAAAGGAAACATGGAGATGGACATTGATCAATTGGCTTTTGACAGCCGAAAGGTCAAGAAAGGCACCGTCTTTATTGCCATGCCCGGTACCCTTGTGGATGGGCATGATTATATTGATCAGGCCATTGAAAAGGGGGCCACAGCCATTGTATGTGAAAAAATGCCTGAAAAGCTGGAGGAAAAACTTACCTATGTACAAGTAGTGAATGCACCAAAATCCCTGGGTTTGATGGCCGCTAATTTTTATGGTCACCCTTCAGGGAAAATAAAGTTGGTGGCCGTAACCGGCACCAATGGGAAAACAACCACCGTCACTTTGTTGCACCAACTATTTATGGAATTGGGATATGGTACCGGATTGATTTCAACCGTTGAAAATAAAATCAACCAGAAAATAATTCCCGCCAGTCACACCACACCTGATGCGATATCCCTAAATGAGCTTTTGTTGGGCATGCTGAAAGAGGGATGTACCCATTGTTTTATGGAAGCAAGCTCCCATGCCATCGTACAAGAAAGGACATCAGGATTGAAATTCTCGGGAGCCATTTTCACCAATATTTCCCATGATCATCTGGATTATCACGGAAGTTTTGATGCGTATATACAGGCCAAGAAAAAGCTTTTTGACGAATTGCCCAAGGAAGCCTTTGCCCTGGTCAATGCCGATGATAAAAGAGGCTTGGTCATGGTTCAAAATACCAAAGCCAAAACCTATACCTTCGGTTTGAAATATCCTGCGGATTTTAAGGCCAAAATCCTTGGAAATACCATTCAAGGCTTGGAAATGGACTTTGAGGGCAGGACCGTTTGGTTTAGGTTAATAGGAGAATTCAATGCCTATAATCTGATAGGGGTCCTGGGTACAGCCCTTTTGTTGGAAGAGGAAGAAGAAGAGGTGCTTCGTCAGCTCTCCCAATTACAAGGTGCTACCGGCCGTTTTGACCAGGTAATATGGGGAGGAATCACTGCCATTGTGGATTATGCCCATACTCCGGATGCCCTGGAAAATATCCTTTTAACCTTGCAAAAATTAAGAACAGGCCAGGAAAATCTGATCACCGTGGTAGGTTGTGGCGGCAACCGCGATAAGACCAAAAGACCCATCATGGCCAAAACAGCCTGTAAATTCAGTGACAAGGTGATTTTCACTTCTGATAACCCAAGGGAAGAAGAACCTATGAGCATCATCCGGGAGATGGAAGCAGGTATCAGTCCTATTGACCAGAAAAAAACACTTACCATAGAAGACCGGAATTCCGCCATAAAAACTGCCTGTAGCATGGCAGAAAAAGGGGACATTATATTAATAGCAGGAAAGGGACATGAAACCTACCAGGAGATCAAAGGCGTGAAACATCCTTTTGATGACAAAAAGATTGTAAAAGAATTATTGATGTTATTACATAAGAAATAATATGCTATACCATTTTTTTGAATATATAGATAACCAATTTAATTTCCCTGGTGCAGGAGTATTCCAGTACATCTCCTTCAGGGCCGGCATGGCCGCCTTGTTTTCTCTGATCATATCCATCACTTTTGGAAAAAGCATCATCGACTGGATTCGAAAAAAATCAATAGGTGAAACGGTCCGGGAACTGGGTTTAAAGGGGCAATTGGAAAAAAAAGGTACTCCTACCATGGGTGGGCTGATGATCATGGCCGCGATAGTGATCCCTACCCTATTGTTTGCGAATGTTTATAACATTTATATCATTTTGCTCTTAGTGACCACCCTATGGCTGGGTGGTATCGGCTTCCTGGATGATTATATTAAAGTTTTCAAGAAAAACAAGGAAGGGCTGGCAGGTAAATATAAAATAGTAGGACAAGTCACCATTGGTATTGTGGTGGGGGTCACGTTGTATTTCCATGAGGATGTGGTCATTAGGGAATTTCAGACACCTGTATCCATGGAAGAAGGGGTAGTAGATTCGCCGTTTTATGAAGACGTGAAATCGATGAAAACCACCATACCCTTTTTGAAGAACAATGAACTAAACTATGATGTGGTCTTTGGGGTTTTTGGAGATTTCCTCACCCCCATTCTATACATCATTTTGGTCATATTTGTGGTTACTGCTGTATCCAATGGGGCCAATATCACTGATGGCATAGATGGCTTGGCGGCAGGCACCTCAGCCATCATCGGTCTTACAATCGCCATATATGCCTATATCAGTGGCCATGCTATATTTTCCCAATACCTCAACGTTATGTTCATTCCCAACTCAGGGGAACTGGTGATATTCTGTGCTGCTTTTGTAGGGGCCTGCGTGGGATTCCTATGGTACAATTCTTTTCCCGCCCAGGTTTTCATGGGCGATACGGGCAGTTTGATGTTGGGTGGCGTGATCGCAGTGCTTTCCCTGACTTTGAGAAAAGAATTGCTCTTACCGGTATTGTGCGGAATTTTCCTGATAGAAATCCTATCGGTAATCTTTCAGGTTGGTTATTTTAAATATACCAGGAAAAAATACGGTGAAGGGAGAAGGATATTATTAATGTCTCCCCTCCACCACCATTATCAGAAGAAAAATATTCCGGAAGCCAAGATTACGGTACGTTTCTGGATTTTGGGGATACTATTTGCCATTATGGCATTGGCTACATTAAAATTGAGGTAAATGCAGAAAACAGCCATCTTAGGTGCAGGAGAAAGCGGCTTTGGAGCAGCCTTATTGGCCCATTCATTGGGCCATGAGGTGTTTGTATCCGATGCAGGAATGATCGTTGAAAACAGGAAGAAAATTTTGGTGGAAAAATCCGTTTCTTTTGAGGAAATGGGCCATCATCCTCAGCACTTGTTGGATGCCTCAGTGGTGGTAAAAAGTCCGGGGATTCCCTTTAGCCATCCCCTGGTAAAACAGCTCATGGATGCAGGCATTCCTGTAATCGATGAATTGGATTTTGCCTTTAAAGAAAGTAAAGGGAAAGTCATTGCCATCACTGGCACGAACGGCAAAACCACCACTACCCTACTTACCTACCATCTCCTGAAAACGGCAGGTCTGGATGTGGGTTTGGCAGGTAACGTAGGACAAAGTTGGGCACTCCAGTTGACCAGGGAAGACCATGATTGGTGGGTCATTGAGGTAAGCAGTTTTCAGATCGATGGTTTCAGGGATTTTCATCCCCACATTGCCATTTTGCTAAACATCACTCCGGATCATCTGGATCGATATGACTACGAGCTAGCGCATTATGCCGCTTCCAAGATCAAATTGATGGATAAAATGGAGAAAGAAGATCATTTTATCTATTTCAGGGAAGACCCAATTATAAAAGAGGGCATTAAAGGCCTGAAGGGAAAACCCAGACAGCATGGTATAGGATTAACAAAAAAGAAAGGAAACCCGGGTTTTCTGAATGAAGGGCAGTTGGTTTTTGAAAGTGAAAATGAGCCCTGGGTATTTGAAATTGAGGAGATGGCCTTAAAGGGAAAACATAACATGGTCAACAGCATGGCTGCTATTCTGGCCGCCAAATTTGCCGGCGCATCCAAAAATGACCTTGACATGGGTTTAAAAAACTTTATCAATGCCCCACACCGAATGGAATGGGTCGCAGACATTGGAGGAATCCAATTTATCAATGACAGCAAGGGAACCAATGTGGATGCCACCCTGTATGCATTATCTGCCTATTCCCAACCCATCATATGGATTGCAGGGGGGGTAGACAAAGGCAATGATTACTCCCTTTTGGAGCAGGTAGTGAAAGGCCATGTAAAGGTCTTGATAGGTTTGGGAAAGGACAACGGGAAGCTGTTATCGGCTTTTTCAGGAAAGATCCCCATTCTGCTGGAAACCCAAGATATCGTGGAAGCCATTAAATTAGCTTTAGCACATGGAGTGAAAGGGGATGTTGCCCTTCTTTCCCCTGCCTGTGCGAGTTTTGACTTGTTCAAAAATTACGAAGACAGGGGAAAACAATTTAAAGAGGCGGTTCATCAATTAAAAATTGAAAATTAAATGTACAAGATAAAAGCATGGCTGGATGAAAACCTGAAGGGAGACCCCATCATTTGGGGGATCGTCATATTATTGTCCATCATCAGTATTTTGGTGGTCTATTCTGCTACCAGCTCTTTGGCTTACAGGAAAATGGGTGGCAATACCGAAGTCTACCTGATCAAACATAGCAGTTTGGTTTTGGCAAGTCTTGTGGTGATGTGGGCCGTACACAATATTCCCTATAAATACTTTTCCAAACTTAGCCTATTTACCCTATGGGTCAGCATTCCCCTGTTGTTCATCACCTATCTGTTTGGTTCAAATATCAACGAGGCAAGCCGTTGGATCACCATTCCCATCATCAACCAGGCTTTTCAACCATCAGATTTGGCTAAGCTGGCTCTTATCGCTGCTGTGGCAGGTATGCTGGCAAAAAGGCAAAGAAACATCAAAGATTTCCAGGGCACATTTGTACCCATAATCATTTGGATAGGCATTATCTGTTTATTGATAGCCATCGCCAACATGTCAACCGCCATTATGCTTTTGGCAACCTGCCTATTGTTGATGTTTATCGGCAGGGTGCCGGTCAAGTACCTGTTAGTAGTATGCATGGTTGGGGCATTTGCATTGTCCACTGCCATATTTATGGGTCAAAGAGGTGGGGTCTTTTTTTATAGAATAGAAAAATTTCTGGATGAAGATCCAAACGAAATCCCCTATCAGGCCCAACATTCCTACATCGCCATTGCAACGGGAGGGTTAACAGGTAAAGGACCCGGGAAAAGTGAACAAAGAAATGTATTGCCCCACCCCTATTCTGATTTCATTTATTCCATCATCATTGAAGAATATGGGATGGTCGGCGGCGGACTGGTTTTATTCTTATACCTGGCTTTATTGTACCGCGGCATGCGGGTGGTCGCCATCTCTACCCGCCCATTCGGGGGACTTCTTTCTGCCGGGCTCAGTTTTGCCCTGGTGATCCAGGCGATGATCAATATGGGGGTGGCCGTTGGTTTGGTTCCGATAACAGGCCTGCCATTACCTATGGTCAGCATGGGAGGTACCTCCTTAATATTTACGGGAATTTCCTTAGGTATTATTTTGAGTATCAGCAGGGGTGACCATGAAGATGCCTTTCCGGCAGAAATCAATCGTGTTGGCAATATGGTTAAAGTAGCATGACAAATTGAAAAATACTAAAGAAACATATCGTCTGATAATAAGTGGTGGAGGCACCGGAGGCCATGTTTATCCTGCCATTGCCATTGCCAATGCCTGGATGGAAAAATATCCGGAAAGTGATATATTATTTGTAGGGGCGGAAGGAAAATTAGAAATGCAAAAGGTGCCTGAAGCAGGATATAAGATAGAAGGTTTGAGTGTGGCAGGCCTTCAAAGAAGGTTTACTTTGGAGAACCTCAGCTTTCCCTTCAAATTATTGGAAAGTCTACAAAAGGCAAAAAAACTTTTGAAGAATTTCAATCCCGATCTGGTGATAGGGGTTGGTGGATATGCCAGCAGTCCCGTTCTGTTTTCAGCGCAAAGGAAAGGTATACCAACCCTGATTCAGGAACAAAACAGTTACGCCGGCCTTACCAATAAGCTGCTGGCCAGAAAAGCCAAAGCTATTTGTGTGGCTTATCCGGAGATGAACCGCTATTTTCCAAAAAATCAGCTGTTTTATACGGGTAACCCCGTCAGAAAGGACATGCTGGATTTAAAAGGTAAAAAAGAAAAAGGTATTCGACATTTTGGCCTGCACCCAGAAAAGCCAGTCATACTCGCCTTAGGAGGGAGTTTAGGTGCCAGAACGATCAACCGCGCCATGCTAAGGGCTATGTTTCAATTTGAAAAATCCGGATACCAGGTCCTTTGGCAAACCGGGAAGTTTTATCAAGAAGAAATGTCCCAAAAAGTGGCCGAATCGACATTGAAAAGCATATTCCCACATGAATTCATCAAAGAAATGGACCTGGCCTATGCCGTAGCAGATGTGGTGGTTTCCAGAGCGGGAGCCTTGTCTGTTTCCGAATTAAGCCTGGTTGGAAAACCGGTGATTTTCATTCCTTCCCCAAATGTGGCGGAAGACCACCAGACCAAAAATGCCATGGCTTATGTCGAAAATGATGCGGCCTTATTGTTGCCAGACCGGGAAGCTGAGGAAAAATTGGGCCCTATGGTTCATTCATTGCTAACAGACAAGGAGAAACAATCCCTGTTAATTGAAAATATTTTAAAGTTGGCCAAGCCAGATGCAGCCCTGGCCATAGTAAAAGTAATGGAAAAATTGATCCAATGAATTTGACATCCCTACATAGCGTATATTTTCTTGGTATTGGGGGCATAGGCATGAGTGCCATTGCCCGCTGGTTTAACCATATCGGAATAAAGGTTTCCGGATATGATAAAACACCATCTCCTTTAACAGAAGCCTTGGAAAACGAAGGGATGTATATTCATTTTGAAGATAATATGGAGTTGATCCCCAAGGATTTTCTCCTTAACAAAGCAAACAAATTGGTGGTGTGGACCCCCGCCATTCCCAAGGACAGTCAATTGCTCCGATACTTTTCCGCCCAGGGTTTTATTTTGAAAAAACGCTCGGAGGTTTTGGGAATCATCACCAGGGATATGGAAACAGTGGCTGTGGCAGGAACCCACGGAAAAACCACTACTTCCTCAATGATCGCCCACCTGCTTAAAAACGCCGGAAGAAATACCGCCGCTTTTTTGGGTGGATTAACACAGAATTATGAAAGCAACCTCATCCTTCATGATGAAGGGAGTAAAGCCCCTCCCATTGTGGTGGTGGAAGCAGATGAATTTGATCGGTCTTTTTTACAACTTCATCCCAATATCAGTGTGGTTACCAGTATCGATCCCGATCACCTGGATATTTATGGGGATGCAGATCAACTCCTGGAGGGATTCAAAAGTTTCCTCCACCTCACGCATGCCGATGGCCGGATATTGATCAACCGGACTGCATTTGACAAAGTAAAAGATACCTCTTTTAAAACCGCCAGCCTGAAGGAATACGGTTTAAAAAGAGGAGAAATACATGGGGAAAACATCAAACCTGGTAGAACTTCATTTTTGTTTGATTATGTGTCTTTGGATGATCGAATTAACAATTTAGAATTAAAAGTGCCCGGATTTCACAATATCGAAAACGCCATTGCGGCCATTTCTGTGGCTCGGTATTATGGGATTCATGAGGAGGAAATCAGAAAAGGAATTTCCTCCTATAAGGGAGTTAAAAGGAGATTTGAGATCATCTTTCAAAACGAAGACCTAACTTATATCGATGACTATGCCCATCATCCTGAGGAAATAAAAGCCTTTTTACAATCCATAAAGGCCATGTTTCCGGGAAAAAAAGTGACGGCCATATTCCAGCCACACCTGTTTAGCCGGACCAGGGATTTTGCAGAAGGTTTTTCAGAAAGCCTATCCCTGGCCGATGAAGTATTGTTGATGGAAATTTATCCAGCCAGGGAAAAACCCATTGAGGGGGTCACTTCTTCCATGCTATTACAAGATATGAAAATCCAGAACAAACATGTCCTGGAAAAAGAGGCCATCCTCCCCTATCTGGGCAAAAACCGGCCAGAGATATTGGTCACTATCGGAGCCGGGGATATTGACCGAATGGTTCCTTTAATCGCAAAATGGATCAAAGATGGAAAAGGGTAATTATTGGAAAATAAAAAAGCCCCTTCTTTTTTTGTTTTGGGGCTTAGTATTATTGGGGTTCATCGGTTTTATTGAAAATAAAGCGGATCAAAAGACCTTTTCCGGTTTGGAAGTGTATATTAAAGAGGTCAGTGATGTCTATTTTGTGGATGAAAACGAGGTAATCAGGTTACTGAAAAATGCTTATCCGGCTTTAGAAAAAAAAGGATCAAGTAAGGGAATTCCCCTTCATGAATTGGAAAAAAAGGTAGAAAGCCACCCCTTTATAAAAAACGCGGAAGTTTTTATGGATTTGAAAGGAAAGGTAATCGTGAAAGTTTCTCAACATGTGCCTCTGGCAAGAATTGTTAGGCCCCTGGCGGCAGACGGGTACATCAGCAGAGAGGGAAAAATTCTGCCCATTTCTTCAAAATATACCTCCAGGGTCCTGGTCTTAGAAGGTAGAAAAGCAAGCGAATTATTGCAGCAAAAGGACCTTACCACAAGCCATCCCGAACTGATGAATTTACTCCTCTTTATCGAAAGGGACAATTTCTGGAAGGCCCAGATCAGTGGAATGGAGATTCAGAATAATGGGGAGTTGAACCTGTACCAACAGGTGGGCAAACAAACGATCGAATTCGGAAAACCGATGGAAATCGAAATGAAATTCAAGAAGATCAATACCTACTATAAAAAAATCCTTCCCCTGAAAGGTTGGAATACTTATAACAGGGTGAATGTAAAATTTAAGGATCAAATCATTTGTGAATAACTGATAGTGCTATGGAAAACGAAAATCTCATTGTTGGACTGGATATAGGAACCACCAAGATCTGCGCCATTATAGGACGCAAAAATGAATATGGCAAACTCGAAGTTTTGGGTATGGGCAAAGCGGTCTCGGATGGTGTAATCCGTGGCATCGTCACCAATATCGACAAAACCGTAAATTCCATACAAAAGGCCGTAAATGAGGCTTCTGAAATGTCCAATGTGGATATCGGTGAGGTGATTGTGGGAATTGCCGGTCAGCATATCCGCAGCTCGATTCACCATGGTGTGATTATTCGCAACCCTAAGGATGACGAAATTACCGTAGAAGATGTAAGAAGGCTGGCCAACGATATGGAGAACATAGTGGTACCTCCCGGCAACAGCATTATTCATGTCATGCCCCAGGATTATACCGTAGACTATGAAGAAGGAATACGGGATCCTGTAGGGATGTCAGGAGCACGGCTGGAAGCCGATTTTCATATCATTACCGCTCAGTCTGCCGCAATCAATAATATTGACCGATGTGTGAAACGGGCCAATTTACAATCCAAGGCATTGATCCTGGAACCGCTAGCCAGTTCGCTTTCAGTACTTAGCGATATGGACAAGGAAGCCGGGGTGTGTTTGGTTGATATCGGAGGGGGCACAACGGATGTAGCTATTTTCTATGAAAACATTATAAGGCACACGGCAGTCATTCCTTTTGGAGGCAATATCATCACTGCTGACATAAAAGAAGGATGCATGGTGATGCAGCACCAGGCCGAATTGTTGAAAACCAAATTCGGCAGGGCCATAGCAGAGGAAGCCAACCCTAATGAGATTGTATCCATTCCCGGATTGAGAAACCGTCCTCCCAAGGAAATTTCTGTAAGAAACCTGGCTTCGATCATTCAAGCCAGAATGGAAGAGATCATAGAAATGGTCCAATCCGAAATTGTGGCCAGTGGTGTTTATAAGAAGCTCGCAGGAGGAATCGTTTTGACTGGAGGCGGCTCCCTGCTTCATGGGGTAGGGCCTTTATTTGAATACCTAAGTGGGTTGGACACCAGAATAGGTTACCCCAATGAACACCTGGGAAGGTCCAAAATTGAAGATGTGAAGAGCCCTATGTATGCTACCACTGTGGGTTTGGTTTTGGCAGGCTTCAAGGCATTGGATGAAAGGGAAGACAACTATCGAATAAAAGAAACCGGAAACTCCTTGACTGGTAAAAAGATGGCTAAACCGGACCATCTTAGCAAAGACATTTTTGGTTCGATCACAAAAAGGCTTAAGAATTTCATTACGGATGATATCGGTGATGAGTCCGGGAATTATTAATGCCGACAAAAAATCCATAATAACAACACCTGTTCACCAAATGGGGGAAAATATAATTAACATGAAA
>JBBDSB010000680.1:0-2450 GCA_040905205.1 Cyclobacteriaceae bacterium | reverse complement strand
GGGGATTGTTTGATTTTCAATTCGATTTTTTTCAAAGAAAAAGAGAAGGCCTTTTGGCTACCAGAGCAGTTGCCGTTCCTAAAATATTTGGCACAGAATTGCCCCAGGAAAATTTGGAAAGTGACCTGAGCCGGGGTTTGGAATTGGTACTTGGCCATTCCAATCAAATTAATGCATTTAACTACGGCATCCGCGGTAATTTTACCTATACCAGGGTGAAATGGTTGCATAAGGAAGCTGCTTTGGCTGGAAATACTTATTTAAATTGGCGGAATCGGTCAGATGACCGCTGGAAAAATATAAGATGGGGCTATGGATATGAGGGGCAATTTCAAAATCAGGAAGAAATCAACAATGCACCCGTTCAAAATGCCAATGGCCACTCCGGATTGTTTCCTGGAGATGTCCGTTATGAAGATTGGAATGAAGATGGAATGATCAATGACCTGGACCAATATCCAATTGGTAGGGATAACAGCCCTGAAATTTTTTATGGTCTGGACCTATCCGGGGGATGGAAGGGTTTTACCCTAAGTGTGTTTTTTCAGGGAGCAACCAATTATTCTTTTAGACCTACAGGACAACTCAGGGGGCCCCTGGTATGGGGAAGAAATTCCTCGGAAATATTCCTGGACCGGTGGCATCATGAGGTACCATTGGATTTTGATAGCCCCTGGGTTCCCGGAAGATTTCCGATTTCCCGGGACAATTTCGGCTATCCTCCCAACCAGCTCACCTCAAAGTATATTGTTCAGGATGTCACCTATTTAAGATTAAAAAATGTAGAAATAGGTTATAATCTACCAATTGTATGGGCAAACAAAGTCAATGCACAGCAAATCAGGATTTATGGCAATGCAATGAATGTATATACCTGGAAAGGTAAAGATGTTCTTTTTGATCCGGAGCACAGGCTGGATGGACCTGAAGCCCAAGGAGGCTATAAATATCCCTTGATGGCAAATTTTAATGCGGGGCTAAACATAACCTTTTAAAAATAATCTGATGAAAAAAATATATCAATACCTAGCAAGTTCATTTATTGCCTGCACTTTGCTTTTAGCTACTGCATGTGATCAGGAGTTTCTAAATAGCGATCCAGTCGATATTCTAAAGGAAGAAACGATTTTGGAGAATAAAACTGCATTTGAATCTCATTTGGCATTTTTATATACCCAAATGGCATTTGAGAGAATAGGCATTTGGCTTTCCTACAATACCGATGAGATGGTCAATTGCTTTTCAGGTCAAAACACGGCATCACTTGACGCTCCCATGACCTTTACTTCCAACCCAGAAGTGTACGATTGGTGGGAAAATGGGTATAAGTTGGTTCGGAATTTGAACAATATCATTGGTAAATTTCCAGAATCTACTGCCTTTTCAGGTGTGGAGAAAGATCAGGTATTTGGAGAACTTAGGTTCATGCGTGCTTATGCCTATTATAAATTGGCTAGGGGCTATGGCGGCGTACCGCTTGTCACGGAGGTATTGGTGCTTCCCCAATCCGGTGATCCATCAGGTCTTTATATGCCAAGGGACAAAGAGGCGGACGTATTCCGCTTCATTGAATCCGAGATGACCGAAGCCATTAATGCCTTGTCCACCGTACCTGATGAATTCCGACTAAATAAATGGTCTGCCCTCGCCTTTAAATCCCGGGCAATGGTACATGCAGCCAGTATAGCCACGTATGGAGAACTGCAGCTTGATGAAACTAACGGTATTCCAAATTCTGAGGCCAACTTTTATTGGACATCCGCAAGGGACGCTGCAAAAGAAGTAATGGATAGTGGATTATTCGAATTGTATGATTATGATGAAAATAAGGCCTTAAATTACCATAACCTGTTTTTTGATGAGTCTGCCACCAATAAAGAACGGATTTTTGTTACCGCTTATAAATGGCCAATCAGAGGCCATAACATCGACAGAAATACGGCTCCTTTCAGTCACAGAAGTGGAGAAGGGTATGGCTCCTACTTTTGCCCTACCTTTGATATGGTGGAAAGTTTTGAATATGTAGATTCCAGGGATGGCTCTTTAAAAATGACGGAGCCGGATGGGACACCAATAGTTTATAGTAATCCGGCAGATCTTTTTGATGGCAAGGATTCAAGGTTTTTTACCTCGGTCCTTTTTCCCGGCTCCCCATGGAAGGGAACTACTCTTGAAATTTATGGTAATGTAATGGAAGGTGGACAATTGAAATCAGGCTTTGGAGCAGATGGAATTGCCCAACCTGAGGCCACTTCTACTGGATTTTTATTGTCTAAATGGTCAGATCCTGCACCTCCCAGACCTATTGCCGGTACTTCTTCAGAAGTGGACCGAATATGCATCAGGTATGCGGAGGTTTTGATGAATTATGCCGAAGCAGAGATGGAATTGAACAATGAGCCGGAAGCTAGAAAATACGTGAATAGGATTCGGCAAAGGGCTGGAATTTC
>JBBDSB010000679.1:0-2454 GCA_040905205.1 Cyclobacteriaceae bacterium | reverse complement strand
TTAATCTGCGTTATCCGTGTTCAGTAATATTTTGATGTATGAGGTTTTATTTTGTTCCAATTAAAAAGGGTCATCCGAATACCGTGGGGATGACGGCTTTTCTTCTTTCCCCAGGAAGCCACCAAACCTGTAGGTGAATGACAATGTGCCGAATTATTATCAAATTTCCAAAAAAATGGTTTTGTAAAATATGGGTTTTTGACCAGTGGCGTAAGCATTCCCCGAAGGAGTCCTTACAAGTTTCATTAAGGAATTGTTCGTATAATCGATAAAAAAATCCCTGAACAATTGCATATAATTTAAATAATTAGTTAATTGAAAGCCGGAGAAAAATCCCTTGGCTTAAGCTCCTCTTTTTCTTTACCATAACCAAAATACTAACTATGAGGAAAAATATTTTTTTTTACCTGATACTCGCTGCATCCTACTGGTGGCAGGCTTGTGGTGAAAAGGAAATAGAAAGTGAGGAAATTCCTATGGAAACCTTCCGTGAAGAAGTTCAAGCCACCGAGGTAAGGATTGCACAATCCGAAACCAAATCATTTGATTACCTCATCAATGCCACCGGCAAAATAGAAGCCACCAACCAGGTGATGGTGATTGTGGAGCGCCCAGGTTACCTTATCGATTTGAAGGTAGCTGAAGGTCAAAGGGTGGAGGAAGGGGAGGTAATTGCCCAATTGGATAAAACAGACAGCCAGATGGAATGGGAAAAGGCCCAGGTTGACCTTCGATCCTCCAATGCAGAATATGAGAGTAGAAAAATTGCTTCCCTGGTTTCCCCCAATCCGGAGGATTCGCTCTTGAATATGGAAAGAGATGAATTTTGGAAAGCCTCCAGTGGTCTTCTGACTGCGGAAATTGCGGTCCGAGAGGCAGAACGGAATTTGGAAAAAACAGAGATTAAAGCCCCCATCAGGGGGGCAGTTGCCGATCTGAAAACAAAAAGGGGGAGTCTTGTCAGCAGTGGTGATGAGGTCTGTGAAATACTCAGCACCCATCAATTGGAGATGAAAGTAAAGGTCCTTGAATCAGATATTGGTTTTGTGGAAATCGGTCATAAAGCAGAGATTTATCCGGTTTCCGGGACAGGCGAGGGCTTAAATGGAACGGTAACCAGTATTAATCCCAAAGTAGATGAGAACGGTTTGGTACAGGTGACCCTTAGCCTTCAAGGTAAGGGCGGGTTACTTCCTGGAATGAATGCCAGGGCGGTGATCCGTGCCCCGCAAAACAACAGCCTTGTCGTACCCAAAGAAGCGGTGGTGTACCGTTCCGGTCGGCCGGTGGTGTTTACCATCGAAAACAATGAAGCCATCTGGAACTATGTGGAAGTGGGAAAGGACAATGGCAGGGAAATGGAAATTCTAGATGGGATCGCCACCGATACGGAGGTGATCATTGATAATAATGTTCAGCTCGCCCACCAGGCGCCGGTACAGGTTTTAAAGGAATAGCGGCCATGGTTCGATTTTTATTAGCCAGACCCATCGCCGTTGGAATGACCTTTTTGGCCCTTTTGGTCTTCAGCATAATCCTGTTCCGCACGCTTCCCATTTCCCTATTGCCTCCTATTGATGTGCCTCAGATCATTATTAAAGTCAATTACCCCAATGCTTCTCCGGAGTCTATCGAGCAAAATGTTTTAAGGACCATCAGAGAAGGGATGGTGACCCTTAATGGTTTGGAGGACATGGAAAGCAAGGCGGGCAGTGAAGTAGGGAATATCCGCCTTTCCTTTGATTACCAAACCAAAATGGACCTGGCCTATATTGAGGTCAATGAAAAAATTGACCGTCTTACCAACAGCCTGCCGGCAGAACTGCCCAGGCCCCAGGTGGTTCGGATCAATACCAATGATATCCCTATTGCCCGGGTTCAGGTGATTCCCAAGGAAGGTACAGACTATTCGGAGGTATCCCTGTTGACAGAGAATGTCATAAAAAAAAGGTTGGAACAATTGGATGGTGTGGCTTTGGTGGATATCAACGGGAAGCAGAACAGGGTGATTTCCGTAAAGCCTCACAAGGCCATATTGGCGGGATTGGGAATGACCGAAGAGCAGGTAATTCAAGCCATAGAGGCTGGAAACAGCGAACTACCCGGAATCAGTGTGGAAGATGGCCAATTTAGGTATTACTTAAGGCTGGCGACCCGTTTGGAAACCCCGGAGGATGTGAAGGCCTTGCCCGTTAGGTCCGCATCTGGAAATACGGTGCCACTCTCCAAAGTCGCCGAGGTACAATATGCCGTTTCCAAACCTACAGGGTATCACCTTTTCCAGGGCAGGGAAGGTTTGGTGGTGACGGTCCACAAGCAGTCTGCTGCCAAGATGAATGAAATGATGCCTTTGGTTTATGAAGCCCTTGAACTTTTTCGGGAAGACTATCCAGAGGTGGATTTTGATCTCACCCAAGACCAGTCTACCCTGCTCAATGCAGGGATAAGCAACCT
>JBBDSB010000678.1:0-2455 GCA_040905205.1 Cyclobacteriaceae bacterium | reverse complement strand
AATATTTTCCCTACTATAAAAAGTACCATGCCTTCTGGCGCATGTACGGACTGGATCTTCCTGACGATGTCCTGAAAAAAGTGTATTATAAGAATGCATTACGCATCATCCCAAATATGGATGCCAGTTTGTTTCCGGATTGAGGTTGATAAAATCTCTTTTATAAGAAAGGATACCAAGTGAAATAACCCTGCCATTGGAATTTATTTAAATAGGCTTCTTCTAATAATTTTATTCGGGAACGGGAGTTATAAAAACCTTTCTAATTTCTTTAACCAAATCTACACCTTTAAGAGAAGGTAGTATCAGAATGCCTCGATCAGGTTCTAATACACAGAATTTATGAACTAATATTGACTGTTTGCTGATCTAAGCCGCTGAGAGATTCGGTCTTTGAATTCTAGTGGAGAAATCACCTTGACTTGTTCTCCAAATGAAAGCACCAATTTTTCCAACTCAAAATTTGGAATGACCTGGATCCTGACTTCCAACCCAGTAGGGTCCTTGGTATGTTTTTGACTTGGATGTAATGGCTTTGTAAGAATGTATGGAGCAACATCAGGTGAAAATTTTAAGATAATTTCCTGAATGCTGGTATTTTCAGGGCGAGTTACGCCTACCAAATCATAAAAGTATTCTTCCCAATCCGTTTCTGATGGTTTGAGTTTCAAATTCGTTTCGTAAAAAGATTCAATTCGGTCCAAGGCAAGATTCCACCTGGGAGCCTTATTATCCTCATTCAAACCAAAAGCAAACCATCGACTGTTGAATTGCTTTAGGTAGTAAGGATGAAAGGTGATTTCATAAGGTTCAGAGCTTTTAAAATTTTTATACTTAACCAAAAGCGCGCCATCAGGTCGGTGAATGTGGAGCGGGTGCTGATGTATTTAAAGATTGGCGAGCGGATATTTTTGGAAGAGAAGGAGGGCAAGGAAAGGGCCGATTATGGTGCGGCCTTGATCAAAACCCTGGCAAAGGCACTGGAACCACAATATGGTAGTGAATTTTCGGCTCGGCAGTTAGAGCGGTTTAGGCAGTTTTACCGCACTTTCCCAAATGCGTCCGCACTGCGGACGGAATTCAGCACATTTAATATTAATCCCTTTCATGCCTGATACTAATCCACATAGCGACTTTCACCAAATCACCCTCCTTATCCAGGAGGCCCGGCAAAGAGCATATGCCAAGGTCAATGAAGAATTGATGCTGCTGTATTACCGAATTGGCAAATTTGTTTCCGAAAAGGTTTCCCAAGGTAACTGGGGAGATAAAACCGTAGAGGAATTAGCCGGCTTTATCCAAGAAAAACTCCATGGCATAAGAGGTTTTAACAGGCGTGGCTTGTACCGCATGAGACAGTTTTATGAAACCTATGCCCCCGGCTCGGCATGTATTGAATTTTGGAAAGAACGACAAAACCGGCAACCAGATACAGAAGGTGGGATGGTTTTGCTTAAAAAAGAAGGAAAGAATTCAATCGTGTCATCAGTGTTGACACAATTTGAAAATGCTGATAAGCAATACATAGCTTTTGTGTCATCAGTATTGACACGATTAAGCTGGACGCAACACCTGATGATTCTTTCCAAGACAAAAACACCGGAGGAAAAGATATTCTACCTGCTCACTGCTATAACTGAAAAACTGTCGGTTAGAGAATTGGAGAGACAACTGAATTCAGGACTATTTGAACGTACGGTATCAGGCAATCGGCACATTACTATGATTCAAAAAAACCTTCCGGAAGGGATTTTCAAAGACCCCTACATTTTTGAATTTCTTGATCTTCCAGAATTGCATTATGAATCTGACCTTGAAAAGGCATTGATTTTTAATCTGCGGAAATTCATCCTGGAAATCGGAAAGGACTTTACTTATATGGGCAATCAGTTCCGATTACAGGTTGGAAATAAGGATTATTATACTGATTTGCTTTTTTATCACCGCGGGTTGCAATGTTTAGTGATGTTTGAACTTAAAATAGAGGAATTTAAACCTGAATTTTTGGGTAAACTTAACTTCTACCTTGAAGCATTGGATCGCAACGTAAAGCGTACAAATGAAAATCCAAGCATTGGTGTATTGCTTTGCAAAGGGAAAGAAACGGAAATTGTGGAGTATGCATTGGCCAGGAATATCTCTCCCGCACTTATTGCTGATTATGAAACCCGTTTGATTGATAAAAAAATATTAAGAAAAAAGCTGCATGAACTAATGGAAAGTTTGGATATGCCAGATGAAGACTTATAATGCAGATTGACTGCACAAGATAGACACAGTTTTGCTTCAATGAAAAATACCATGAAAATCTTTGACCATTTTCAAAACATTCAACTTACAGCTGACCAACGCCTTGCACTGGAAAAACTACATGCTTTTTTAGAAAGTGATGTGAGAATATTTATCCTTCAGGGATATGCCGGAAGTGGTAAGACTACCCTTTTGAAAGGCTTTG
>JBBDSB010000677.1:0-2455 GCA_040905205.1 Cyclobacteriaceae bacterium | reverse complement strand
AGCCCAGGGTGGTGAGTGGGCAAGTGCATTTGTCTTTTGGGACAGAGGTACAAAAACAAACTTCAATTTTTTTGAATCCGATCACGATCGTTCAGGAAAAACCAACCCGGACTTTTTCCGCTGGGCATATACAGCCTTAACAAGAGCTTCTAAAAAGCTATTCTGCATCAACCCTCCTTACTTTTCATCCTTCTCAGGAATGACATTTATTGATGTAAATGTGCAACAAGCTTTTAACGAACTAACTGGTCAAAAATCCCCATCAATTGAAGTCAATATCAGTGATGTGCTGCCAGAATTAGAAAAGTTTGGTTTGCATGATGCCCCATTAAATATTCAAGACCATTTTATTGAAAGGTGGTACAACCTGCGAAAGCACTACATTGAAATTGTGGCATGGCAAAAAGTGGGTTATGAA
Source organism: Cyclobacteriaceae bacterium (assembly GCA_040905205.1). GTDB lineage: Bacteria > Bacteroidota > Bacteroidia > Cytophagales > Cyclobacteriaceae > Cyclobacterium. The sequence goes on along the minus strand of JBBDSB010000677.1, from coordinate 2,037 downwards.
ATCCGTTACCTGTTTAAAAGAGAGAATCAAACAGCCGCATTTAAGTACTGGGTAAACGGACAGAACGTTTTTAAAACCAGTTTTCAAAAGCTCCCTGCCCAAACTAATTCGAATGAACTTTTTGATACGATTTCAAAGATTCTCGAAAGTTCGTCTCAAGTAACTGTAAACCGAAACAATGCGGAAGGCATTTTGACCCAGATAGAATTTGATGTTGTGCTGGAAGAAGAAAAACCTTTTTTGAAAAATCTTTTTGACCAAATCAGTCAAAATTTAAATGAAAATGAGGTCATTTCGGACGTTCAACATCTTAACTATCGGGAACGATATACCATTGAAAAGAACGGCCAATCCTGTGTTATCGACTTTGAATACAACAAAGAAGGCTTCTTTGGAAGGGTACTTCCTATAGAAAATAAATGCAACAGTCCTGAACTTCTTGACAAAGTAAAAGCCATTGTCAACAACCTTAAAGAAGCAGGTTATGTCATTTAAAAAAATCAAAGAACTTAGACAAGCCGGAAAGCTTGATGAAGCTTTGAAAATGGCCAATCAAGCTTTGGAGGAAGAACCGGTAAACATATGGAACAAACGGGCTGCTGCATGGGTGTACTATGACTACCTTAAAAAATTTTCTCAGCCAGATTCATTTGATGCTTTTAAAGAAAACCTGTTGAAGATTAAAAACCTACAGCTGCCTGAAGATGAGAAAATGGTATTTGATAATTCAGCCTGGCAAATCGGAAGTATGGTATTTGGCTTACAAAAGGAGGAACAAGTTGATTATGGAAAAATAAATGGACTCTTTGAAATCATCAAAGAATTCCACTTTACCAAACCATCAGAGGCATTTACTTTTATTTACAAGGCTTTTCACAAAGGATACCAAAACTGGACAAAATACCTGGAATATGCTGACTGGTGGAGTTTCGAAAACTTCCGCCCAGAGGATTATTTGAAGGAAGAATTCAATGACAAAAAAATAATGTCAATTGCTGAACAGGCGTACATAGCCTATTCAAAAAAATTATTGGAGGGTGAACCAATTGATTCTTATGGACAACAAAGGACTGTTGATAAAGAAAGAATCCGGGCGTTTCTACCCAAATTAGATAAAATAATTGAGGAACATCCCGAATATCAATATCCACCTTATTTTAAGGCAAAGCTATTGTTGGCATTAGGAGATGATGAGAACATCCTTTCCTCCTTTTTACCCTTTGCAAAGCAGAAGAGAAATGATTTTTGGGTTTGGGAATTAATGGCTGAAATCTTTCCTGCTGATAAGGATATCCAGTTTGCCTGTTACTGCAAAGCGTTGAGCCTGAAAACACCTGAAGATTTCTTGGTAAAACTGAGACAGACTTTTGCTGGAATGCTTGTAGAGAGGCAAATGTACAATGAGGCAAAAGCTGAAATACAGCAAGTAATCTCTACCCGTGAGAAGCACGAATGGAAGTTACCCAATCAAATAAATCAATGGACGGAACAAGACTGGTATAAATCAGCCACGGTTATAAAAGATAACAAAGACTTGTACACACAATACTTAAAAAAGGCAGAGGAAATATTGTTTCAGGACATTCCGGAAGAAGTAGTCGCAGTGGAGTTCGTTAATGAGAATAAGAAGATTTTGAATTTTGTGAAAGACAAGAAGAAATTCGGATTCTTCAATTTTTCCGGTCATTTGGACAAGCCACAGATAGGTGACATCCTAAAAGTACGATTTAATGGAGAAGGGCAGAACGGGTTTTTCAAAATATTAAGTGCTAAAAATACTGAACCTGATCAAACCACTGAAGCCATCATGAATTTTGAAGGTACCCTAAAAATTATTTCCCCATCAAATTTCGGTTTCGTTGAAGATGTCTTCATTGAGCCAAAAATTATATTGGATAATAACTATGTCGATGGACAGTATTTAAAGGGTAAAGCAATACTTTCCTTTAATATAAAGAAAAAAGAATGGGGGTGGAAATCGACAACAATTGGCCAAGGATAAAAAAAACCCTCTTTCGCGGGTTTTTTTCAAATGAT
>JBBDSB010000676.1:0-2483 GCA_040905205.1 Cyclobacteriaceae bacterium | reverse complement strand
TTTACAGTTCCAGCAGAATTTTAGAAAATACCCGATAGCAGTAATTGCATTGGATGCTGAAGATAATACCTATTTAACACTAAAAGCGCTTGTTCCGCTGATTAAAGAGTTACTAACCAAAATATTACCTCCAGGCCCTACAACATTAAGGGTAAGGTAAAAGCAATTTACAAGCGTATTGGTTTTTATTTTTTACTCACGGATTCCTGGCCAGAGTCTTCCATTCCATTTTTACACCAGGTTAACCTTACCATTAAGGTTTCAAATCAATCTTTCAGAGGCCTCCATTCAGCTTAAGCGCATATCCTAAACCAACCGTTGGTGAAATGGTATTTTTCCGGTATATTAAAAGCAGGTTATATTGTCAGGAGTTTTTTGCCGGGTGCTTATTAGGGTTGAGGATCAACTTATTATGGGGGTTCCGGCTAACTTCATGCTTTTTATCCGTTGAAAAAATAAAACGGGAGTATTGTGACAGTGAAGCATAAAAACTTAAAAGATATCCGTCCTTCAACGCTACATAGGATTATAAAGGACGGAATTGGTGGGCAACTTGATATATCCATTAAGTTTGAATTAGGCAAGAAAACCCAACATGGCTAAAATAAATCGGCCATCAGCCCCTAAATTATATTTGGACTTGTTTTTTTTGTAACTTTCATTAAAGAAAGAAATCATGGAAGCAATAAAAGGAATTTATGATGGCGAAAAAATTATTGCCACAGATCAAATTTTAACAAAGAAAAAGTACAAAGTGATCATCACTTTTGTGGAGGAAATTGTTGAAAATGAAACTGCGGAAGGTAGAAATTTCACGGCTCAAACAGATGGGTTATCATTCTGGCAAGATGAAAGAGAAGATCTATATCAGGACTATTTAAATAAGGGTTAATTGAAAACAGGTTCTATTCTTTTAGTTCCTTTTCCATTCGCTGAGTTCACTGACCGCAAAGTTAGACCATGCGTGTTAATTTGCCAGACGAAGGATAAATATTCAGATTTAGTGATTGCAGCTATCAGTTCTGTAGTTCCAAAACAGTTGACAGATAATGAGATTTTGTTACAACCTTCAGCTGAAAATGGACTTAGAAAAGTATCAGTGATCAAAATGGATAGGATTGTGACCATGAAGAGGGAAGATTTAATTGCTCATATTGGTGAATTGGAAAATTCAGATCTGACTGCTTTCAAGCAAAAATTCAAGGCATTAGTTGATAGATAGCGTATGCCATGCAACAAAGAGCAAGTGGCAGTTTTAGTAAATGAAGAATAAAGGTAGTAGTGCCAACTGGACCAGCCCAGCGGTAAGTGAAATGCTTTAATCAGCCGCTGGGTGTAATTTATAATTATACCCATTTATCATTTAGTTGAAAAAAGGCCTTTGCCATGCCGGAATCCGGTGACCGGGGCATAAAATGGGGCCAATTACTTGTGATTTGTAACCAGAGTTCGGGTTAAGATCGTGTTAAAAAACCGACAAAATCGTCACTGCGGGTATTTACATTTTAAAACGCAGAAATCGGGATGACGATGTTTTTTTTACAACTCATTGGATTTTAACTATTTAATAAACACTTCATCAGTACGGGGGCCGTCGTCACTGCGAGAGTGCGGTTTTGGAAAGTAAAACCTATCGAGAACAGCCTACGCAGCCGCGGCAGTCTGAATGGATACCTATACGTCCGGCGCATTCAATTGTTATTCTTCGATTTCCTAGCGTAATCGGTTCGATACAGATTGCTTTGCAGGGTTACCGATGACGGTTTTTTTCTGAAATTACAACGAACTCAGTTCGTCAGCCCCGTTATTTTTTCCAGAAATCCAGGAATTTGGAGAAAAATGAAGTAGATTTTCAGGTCAACCAGCTCAAATTAACATCAAAACCTAAATCATTCGTTTGGGAAATGTGATCAACGGGGTATTGATTAAGGACGCCAACCTTTACCGAGTAAATTAAAGAAGCAGCGTTTAGCAAATAAATTCCTTTAGCATGTACTTATTTCACCCCATTTCCTAAAAGACCCCATCTAATCCTATGGACCAACGGTTCCTGCTTTCTTAAAAAAGCTTGCCCTTTATGGAAGAATTTTCAAGGAGAGTTTTGAAATGAGGTCAAGATTAGAGCGGATACTGAGCATCTATTGTAAATTGATAAATATCGAGTGTTATTTTAAAAAACTTTATTAATACAGGTATCTGCAATTCAGCAAAGGGGAATCAACCTTTTCTTATAAATTCAAAATACTTCAAAGTCACCTCTGTTTTATCTAAAGTACTTTGAAGTGCGGCTCCTGAGCTGAAAGTAGCTTGTTCTACATATCTTGTCTCTACCGATAAATCAAATGATTCCTCTATAAAACACCAAGGATCTATCATTACGCGTTCTTTACTATCTTTGGAAACAAAAAAGGTTTGGTCATTAATGCTTTGGTTGATTTCCAAACTTCTACCATTCTCTGGCACTTCATCTTTGCAAAGAATTA
>JBBDSB010000675.1:0-2488 GCA_040905205.1 Cyclobacteriaceae bacterium | reverse complement strand
CCTACGCCTATTTAAGGGATTATCAAAAAACCCATGAATGGTGGAAGAAAGCGGTGCAATACCCGGAAGCGAATAAAAGCGATTGGCTACAATACATTGGGGCTTCCAATCAGGCTGGTAAAAAAGATGATGTACTAAATGCCCTGGATTCCCTGGGAAATGGGGAGGTGGAAAATTTGGACAACCTTAACCTGGATTCCTTAAAATTTTGGTATGGTCAGGAAAACAATGCCAGTATGAAAGGGTTAGGGGATGTCAACTCGGCAAGTACAGAATTTGGATGGGTACAGGATGCTCAGGGAAATGCCTATTTTTCTTCTGATCGTGGAGGAGAAAATGACAGAGGAAAGAAAGCCCTAAGGATTGATAAAAGTTATAAATATTACGACAAGGAGTCTGATTGGACGGGAAGGGATTTTCTGGGTATTTATAAAATGGATAAGGAAGGGCAGATTATACCCTTGGAAGTCCCTGTTCCCGATGTATTCCATGTCACCGATCCTTCAGTTTCCACGGAAAAAGGCGTTTTGTTTTATACCGTAACCAGAGAAATCAGAAGGCCTAAAAATTATGCCGTGCAACCTGAGATTTATTACAGTTCCATGAATGAAGAAGGGAAACTTACGGATTTTAAAGGTTTGCCTATCAATAATCCATTGGAATACGGTCTGAAAAGTCCTTTTTTGGATGAGGAAAACAAAAGGTTGTATTTTTCCTCAGATATGCCTGGGGGTTATGGTGGGTATGATTTGTATTTCATGGAATACGCCGGAGACTTTGAATTCGGAGAACCCGTTAATCTGGGGTCAGTCATCAATACCTCCGGAAATGAGCGGGATCCTTTCCTGAAAGAGGATGTTTTTTATTTTGCATCAGACGGTCACGCCGGCTTGGGCGGCCTGGATGTTTTTATGGCCAATATGCCAGAAAAAGAACCCTTGGGAGTGAAGAATATGGGTTTGCCTTATAATTCTCCCCAGGACGATTTTAGTGTTTATATATCGGGGGATGGAAACTTACTGCTTTCTTCCAATCGACCAGGGAGCAGTGGATGGGATGACCTGTTCGAAATGGAAGCCTTGTTCAAACAATTCCAGGCCCAGGTTGTAAATTGTGATGGAGAACCTGTTGCCGGAGAATTGGACGTGGCCTTGATACAAATTGGCGAAAAGGAACATATTGCTGTTGAATTAGATGGAGATGGGGGAATGAAGGCAGCATTGGCACCAGATACCGGATATGAAATCCTTATAAAAAAAGACGGCTTTTTTTCGCATCATGACAAAAAATTAACCACGGTAGGGTTAACTACGGATAAGATGGAGAAATCTTATCAAATGGTAAGGATTCCCTATAAAACCACTGTCTATGTGGACCTGGTATATTATAACTTAGATGAATCCGCTATTAGAGATGATGCCAAAGCCAGCCTCACTAAGGTAGCGGAATTGCTAAAAACCTATTCTTTTTTGAACGTTTCCGTAGCATCCCATACCGATGCCAGGGCGAGTGATGAATACAATGAGGCATTGAGCGAGAAAAGAGCCAATGCAGTGAGGGATTATTTAAGCCAATTCGGCATAGCAGGTTCCAGGGTGAATGCCGAATGGTATGGGGAAAAAGTTTTGGCCAACGACTGCGGGGATGGTGTACCCTGTCCAGAGGCATTGCACCAGATCAATAGACGAACAGAACTGAAGTTATTGGCTTTTCATGAAGAGGGCAAAGCCTATGACATGCCGTATGAACTTTGGGATCTGGATCTTTGTGATGTCAGCAACCTTCAAATGCCTTCTAAAACACCTACCATTTATTTTGGTTTCGATAGGTCGGATCTTTCGGCAGAAGACTTGATGGCACTTGAAAGGGTTTCTCTAATGCTTAACACCATGCTAAATCAGAGGCTGGTTATCTCAGGGCATACAGACAACAGAGGCCCGGATGATTACAATAGGGAATTGTCCGAAAAGCGTGCCCTGGTAGTGAAGGAATACCTGGAAGGGAGAGGAATCGCATCGGAAAGGATCGTATATGATTTTTTTGGCAAGGATAAACCCATTAATGATTGTGAAGAAATTTCCTGTAGCCCTGAGATGTACCGGATCAATCGCAGGACGGAATTAAGCCTTCCTGAATTAAATAATAGTTGGTCCAAGGGACAATAATAAATGAATCCTGGCGAATAATAATAAAACAGAGAAGGGCCTATCCAAATTAAATGGATAGGCCCTTCTCTTTTGTTTTGAGCGTTGGGACATCCGGAATATTTAAAAGGAGTAATCTTCGGGTCTTTGTCTTCCGGCCCATTTCTGTGGTAAATGCCCTGGTGTAACGGTTTTGCCAGAGTGATTGCTATCGCCGGATACAAGTGCTTTCGGACAGTTTTGTTCAACACCTCCGGTGTTGTAATGAAAATTCAGTTTTGGGTCCCCGGGTTGCACCCGGGGTTATTGCTGTTGAAGCCCTCCAGGCTTCGGATTTATATTAG
>JBBDSB010000674.1:0-2491 GCA_040905205.1 Cyclobacteriaceae bacterium | reverse complement strand
TTGACCGGGTTTTAAAATTATCCGCCAATATGGTTTTTTTGGTTTCCAAAAAACCTATATGAAATGGATAAAGAGACTTTAAACAACTGGATTATGTACCATGAAATCATCAAGCTGGATTCCTACGGGTTCAGCAAAAGAAAGATCGCGGACTACCTTGGGATGAACTGGCGGACCGTCAGCAGGTATCTCAGGATGGATCCCGGAGAATTTGAGGAGTTTCTTTCAAAGCCCCTGCCCAGGAATAAAATCCTTTCACCTTACACGGATTTTGTTCTGGGCAGGCTGAAACTTTTTCCGGCGACTTCCGCTGCCCAGGTATTTGACTGGCTTAAGGAAACCTATCCGGATCTGCCCCCGGTAACAGAGCGGACAGTGTACAATTTTGTCATGTTTCTGAGAATGGAGCACAATCTGCCCAAAGATCCGGCTGCAAGGGAGTTTTTTGCAGTGGAAGTAACCGCCTATGGGGAGTATGCCCAGGTCGATTTTGGCCAGTTTATCATGGACTGCGGTAACCGGAAAAGGAAAAAAGTCTACTTTTTTGCCATGGTGCTTTCCCGCAGCAGGCAAAATATGTCTGTTTTATTGACAGCTCATTTACGGCCGGGGAAGTCTGCATCTGCCATGAAAAGGCCTTCGGATATTTTGGGGGCATCCCAAAGAACATCCTTTACGACCAGGACAGGACCCTGCTGGTGGATGAAAACATAGGGGAGCTTATCCTTACAGAGGAATTCAGCAGCTATGCCCGGCAGCGGAAGTTCGGGACGGTGTTCTGCCGGAAATCGGATCCGCAGACCAAGGGAAAGGTGGAAAATGTCATCGGTTACATAAAGAAAAACTTTTTGACCAACAGAAAATACATCCATGTGGGGATACTCAATGAACAGGCCCTTGAATGGCTTGAAAGGACCGGAAACCACAACGTGCACAATGTGACCAAGCTCAGGCCTTCTGTGAACTGGTCAGGGAAAGGCCCTGTATGGAACCGTACCTGCCCCTTGAAGGTCCTGCGGGAACATTTGAAATATATACAGTGAGAAAAACAAACGAAATCAATTTTAAAAGCAACTACTATTCCGTCCCCCAGGGGACATACCGGCCCCAGGGAACAGAAGTGTATGCGAAAGCAACTAACGGCCGGCTTGAAATATTTACCCTTGGAAAAACCCTCATCTGCACCCACCCCATAGCCGAAGGTGCCGGAAAAACGGTCATCAACACCGACCACAAAAGGGACAAGAGCCAAAAGATCAGCGATATGATGGAGTCCCTGTCCGGATATTTTACCCAAAAGGAAGCCGCAATAAAATACTTCGGGGAGATAAGGTCCAGATATGCCCGCTATATAAGGGACCAGCTGCATGTGATCAGAAGAAGTGCCGTGGAAGCCCCCGGCCCGGTTCTGGACGAAACCCTGGACTTCTGTATCAGAAACAGCTGTTTCGCGGCCCCGGAGTTTGAACAGATCATGTATGTCATCTGGGACGGTCATGGTAACGGGGAGGCCGGTGGGCCGAAAACCGACATAAAGCCAATGGACGGGCAGACACTCAACAGGGCCAACCAGACCCCGGAAAAAAGCAATATGGCCGACTATGAAAATATCATTGATGAAAATTAAAACTTCCGGCCAACATGAAAATCACCGATAAAATCAAAGCACAGTGCAGGCAGCTCCGGTTGCCTGCCATTGCAGAAAGCGCAGCAGAAACCGTACAGAGGGCAGATAAGGAAAAAATCACGTACTTAGAGTTCTTATCGGAATTATTGGGTACCGAAATCGGCCGGAGAATGGAAAAAGAAAAAGAACGCAGAAAAAAGAACGCCAGGCTACCGCTCAGCTATAACCTGGACCTATATGACCATGGCTGCGAAAACAGTATGGGAAAGCAGGAACTGAGACAGCTAAGGGAAATGCTGTGGCTGGAACAGAATTTTAACATCGTTCTGATGGGCCCGTCCGGAACGGGGAAATCGTACATCGCCGCAGGTCTCTGTTTTGACGCCATAGAGAAAGGTTACAGGGCCTACTTCCAGACAATGGAGTCTCTTGTCAGGGTATTGAAAATGAAGGACATGACCAGAAAAGCGGCCACCGAATACAAAAGGATAACATCCGCACACTTACTGGTCATAGATGATATCATGATGTTCCCGGTAACCAAACAGGATGGCGTCGCTTTCTTTAACCTTATCAACGAACTCCATGACAGGGCCTCTTTGATAATAACAACGAACAAATCACCCGCTGAATGGGCCGATATGCTCAATGATCCGGTACTGACAACGGCAATCCTGGACAGGGTCCTGCACAGGTGTGAAATCATTAAATTATCGGGAAAATCGTATAGATTGCAGAACAGAAAAACTATCTTTAACAAAGAAAACAACCAAACCTGAACTGCACCGCATTGTGTAGTCTTGCTTTCCGTTTTTGCTGTACTCTTATTTTCTGAATATTATGCATTGTTGCTTTCTGGTAACA
>JBBDSB010000673.1:8112-15246 GCA_040905205.1 Cyclobacteriaceae bacterium | reverse complement strand
GGGGTAAAGGAAAGCTACAATATATCGGAGAACATTTCCTTCAATTTTCCAACAATGAATATTTTCTAAAAATAGGGGCTAATTCTCCTGAGGTATTTCTGGAATATGTTGATTTTGACGATACAGATTCTGAGCGCTCATATCCTGAGCACATAAAGGATTGGAAGCCATCGGACCCTACCTGGAAAGATGGGAAGGGTAAAGGGATAATTGGAATTGTAAACTATTTGGTGGGTCAGGAACAAAATACCCATTATTTCCTGGTCATGAATGCTTATGGTGACGGAAAAAAAGCAGTTCCTTGGACAGGGGTAGATGATTATTACCAATATGATGTGTCGAAACTGGATCAATGGCAAATCGTTTTTGACCATATGATGAAAATGGGCCTGATGCCTCAATTTGTATTGTCTGAGCAGGAGAACCAATCTTATTTTGAGCACAAAGAGGGGGGAGATTTTGCTGATAGCCGTAAGGTATTTTATCGGGAAATGGTTGCCCGGTTTGGCTACCTGAACGCGGTGACCTGGAACATCGGTGAGGAAAGCGGGTGGGAAAAAGTCAAGCCATACGGGACGGCCATTTCTTCTGATCAAAGAAAGGATTTTGCATCTTATTTACAGGATCTTTTGTACTTCAACGACCATGTGGTGGTACACAATGGGCCTTCCAATACGGATGCCATTTTCACAGATTTATTGGGGGATCCCAATTTTACGGGACTCAGTTACCAGGGGAATTTTGAGAATCCGCTTTATGGCCATGACCGTATTGCTCATTGGAGAAAAGAATCTGCTGCCAAAGGCCACAAATGGGTGGTTTCTTATGACGAACCTTATACCGGCCCTGAATTTCCGGCCCTGGATACGTGGAGGAAAAATGCAGTATGGGCTTCATTTTTGGCGGGAGGAGCAGGTGTGGAGTTTTATATCGGCGCCGGCAGGGACCTTACCATCCAGAATTACTACCAATACGAAGCATATTGGCAAACCATGAAATTTGCGCGGGAATTTTTTATTCACCAGGATATTCCATTTTATGAAATGGAGGCAGCTGATCATTTGATCACAGAGGGTTGGTGTTTGTCCAAACCTGGAGATGTCTATGTGGTCTACCTTCCGGAAGGAGGTTCTTCCAGTCTGAAATTAGAAGGGGGGGATTTTGAGGTGAAATGGTATAATCCAAGGAATGGTGGTTCGCTTCAGCGGGGAACTGTCACTTCTTTGTCCGGTGAGGGAACAAAATCGATAGGAAATGCGCCACTTGATCAAGAAAAAGACTGGGTAGTTTGGGTTAAAAAAGCTTCAAAGCGATAAAATTATAATAACCCGAGTTCGTTTTTAATAGGAAGTAAAAAGCTTTTTGATAGTATTTTTAGCACTGGAATAAATGTTTGATCTTTTATAATCCTTCAAAAACGGTAAAAATCCCATAGGGTTTTGGCATTAACTTTGTCCATTTTTTAAGGATTTAAATAAACAGGATTCCGCTGAAGTAGGCGGTAAAAATGCTTCGGGATTGAAGAACGACGATGCCTTCTTCGTAGCTTTGATACTTCAATTGATGGTCATTAAAATCCCTCTCCTTGGGGAATTGTTAGAATTTGAAAATCTTCCCATTTTGGATTTTCTGGTGATCACCCTCATGGCCTCTGTCATTTTGGGAGCTGGCCAATTGTGCAAATATTTAAGGTTTAAGAAAGACTTATTTTGAAATGAAAGCTACCGTATATAGTATATCCCCTTATGAAAAGCCCTATTTTGACTCAAATGAGGATAAAGGTGATATTACCTATGATCTCCATAAGGAACCCCTTACAGAAACTACCATCTCCCTTGCAGAAGGCAGTGATGCCATTGTTGTTTTTGCCAATGACCAGGTCAATTCCGGGATATTGGAAAAACTCCATGAGTTAGGCATCAATTTTATAGCTACCCGGTCAATGGGGATGGACCATATTGATGTGGAAAAAGCCAAAGAACTGGATATAAAAGTGGCCAATGTGCCACATTATTCTCCACATAGTGTGGCAGAGCACAGTGTGGCATTGATGCTTTCACTTAACCGCAGGTTGATTCTGGCCGACAAAAAAGTCAGGGAACAAAATTTTGAACTGGATGGCCTGGTGGGCTTTGACATGAATGGAAAGACGGTCGGCTTGCTGGGCGCAGGCGAAATCGGAGAAATAAGCGTGAAAATCCTATCTGGATTTGGCTGCAGGATCCTGATTTATGACCTGGAAGAGAATGAGGAATTGATAGATAAATACCAGGTAAAATATGAAGGCATTGAAGAGGTTTGTAAAAAATCGGATATCATTTCCATCCACGCACCGCTCACCAAGAAAACCAAACACCTTATCGATAAGGAAAAAATAAACTTGATGAAAAAAGGTGTGATGATCATCAACACGGCCAGGGGAGCGATTTGCAAAACCGAGGATTTGATAGATGGGCTTAAGAAAGGGCAGATAGGTTATTTGGGAATGGATGTCTATGAACACGAAAAAGGCCTTTTTTTTGAGAACCATACCAATGAGGTTATCCAGGATGATTTATTTATCCGGCTATTGGGGTTCAAGAATGTATTGATTACTGCCCACCAGGCATTTCTTACCCATGAAGCCATAAAGGAAAATATGGAGATGACCATTCAAAATCTTAAAGATTGGGCAGCCGGTGAAAAAGCCAGGCATGAGCAGAAATAGCTGTATTGCCCTAATCCAAATTGGAAGAATAAAATAATGGGACAATTGAAACCGGGAGGAAGGTTGATTGCACCAGCGGGCGAATGCTCACAGCACCTGGTTCTACTGGAAAAAAACAGTAAGAACCAATTTCGCAAAGAACAACTCATCCCTTTGGAATTTGTACCCATGACAGAAAGGGATCAAAGCAGTTAATGGAAAGTTTTGCCCCTGGGAGAATGAAAGGGTATTAAATCATCATAAATCTTAATGTATGGGACGGAAGGAAGTATACCAAATAGAGAATAGGGAATGGATTGAATCTCTTCAATACGTAATGAATAATGAACCTCCGGAAAGGGTCCAGGAATTGCTGGATTTATTACAGGGGGAGGCACAACGAAAAGGGATAAAAATTAAAACCTCCTATAATACACCATATATCAATACCATTTCTGTGAAGGAAGAGGAAGCTTACCCAGGTGACCTTGAATTGGAAAAAAAGCTTACAGGTATCATTCGCTGGAATGCGATGGCCATGGTGGCCAAAGCCAATTTGGAATCCAAAGGTATCGGCGGGCATATTTCGACTTACGGATCCATATCCAATCTCTGGGAGGTGGGCTTTCATCACTTTTTTAAGGTACACGACCAGGATAATGCAGATATTGTTTATTTCCAGGGGCATGCCTCCCCGGGCGTATATGCCAGGGCTTTTTTGGAGGGCAGGTTGACAGAAAAGGATTTAGAAAATTTCCGCAGGGAATTGAAGCCTGGAGGAGGTCTTTCTTCCTATCCTCATCCCTTTTTAATGCCTAAATTCTGGCGTTTTCCTACGGTTTCAATGGGATTATCCCCCATCATGGCTATTTATCAGGCAAGATTCAATAAATACCTAAAAAACAGGGGGCATTTAAAGGAAGAAAAGCAGAAAATATGGGCCTTCCTTGGTGATGGGGAAATGGATGAGCCTGAGGCCACCGGAGCTTTGGGAGTGGCTGCTCGGGATAAGCTGGACAATCTTATCTTTGTGGTCAACTGTAACCTGCAGCGGTTGGATGGACCCGTAAGAGGCAATGGCAAAATCATTCAGGAATTGGAGGCCCTTTTTAAAGGTGCGGGTTGGAATGTGATCAAAGTCTTATGGGGGAGAGATTGGGATCCGCTTCTTGAAAAAGATAAGCACGGTTTTATTGTTAGGGAATTTAATGAAATATTGGATGGACAACTGCAGAGATTAGCCAGTTCTGACGGGGATTATATTCGTAAATCATTTTTTGGAAAAGAGGAGCAGCTCCAAAAACTGGTTGAGAATTATTCGGACAAGGAACTGCAGAGACTCCGAAGAGGCGGGCATGATCCTGTAAAGATTTACAATGCCTATAAAGCAGCTTCGGAGCACAAAGGTCAGCCCACTGTCATATTAGCACAAACCATCAAAGGATACGGACAGGGAAAGGCCGGAGAGGCCAGTAATGTTTCCCATCAGACCAAAACCTTTGATAAGGAGGCCTTAAAGCATTTTAGGGACCGCTTTAAAGTAGCAGTTTCAGATGATGATTTGGAATCCATCCCTTTTATCAAGCCAGAGGAGGGGAGTAAGGAGATGAAATATCTGCATCAAAAAAGAAAAGAAGCAGGTGGGTATATTCCACAGAGAAAAGACAGAAGTGAGCGGATGGAGGTGCCGGATAAGACCATTTTCGAAACCTTTTTTAAAGGGTCCGGTGAGGACAGGGTGGCCACAACCATGGTTATGGTAAAAATCCTGGGCAAGTTGCTTAAAGATGAGCAATACGGAAAGCTTACCGTTCCAATTATCCCGGATGAATCCCGAACATTTGGTATAGAGTCTTTGTTTCGGCAAGTCGGTATATACGCCCCCGGAGGACAACAATATGAACCGGTGGATAAGGAAAGTTTGCTTTATTACAGGGAATCCAAGGACGGGGCAATTCTTGAGGAAGGGATAACAGAAGCTGGCTGTATGAGTGAATTCATTGCAGCAGGCACAGCATATATTACCCATGGTATCAATACCATACCTTTTTATTTTTTTTATTCCATGTTTGGATTTCAGAGAATAGGGGACCTGATATGGGCAGCGGCTGATGCTGGAACCAAAGGTTTTTTGATCGGAGGAATTTCAGGAAGGACCAGCATGCCAGGGGAAGGGCTGCAACACCAGGATGGTCAAAGCCATTTATACGCCTATGCTTTCCCTAACCTAAAAGCCTATGACCCTGCATTTGCTTTTGAGCTGGCAGTAATTGTGCAGGAGGGAATAAAGCGGATGTATGTGGAAAAGGAAACCATCTTTTATTATCTCACGGTGGGCAATGATACCTATCCAATGCCCCCAATGCCCTCAGCCAGCAAGGAGGGAATCATAAAGGGAATGTACAGGTTTAAAAAATCTTCAAAAAGGAACCGAAAAAAGAAAGCACATCTTTTTGGAAGCGGTGCCATCATGACGGAAGTATTGGAAGCCGCAGAACTACTTGAAAAAAAGTACGGGGTAGCAGTAGATGTTTGGAGTATTACCAGCTATAAAGCCCTGTATGATGATGCGATCGATACGCATAGAGAGAACAGGATCAATGCCAAGGTCAACGAAGGGCCTAATTATATTCAGAAATGCTTTCAAGATGAGAATGGTGTGTTTGTGGCTGCTTCCGATTATTTAAAAGCCTTGCCTGAATCCATTTCCAGGTGGTTTCCGGGAGAACTTACCGTCCTGGGAACCGACGGTTTTGGTCGGAGTGATACAAGAGAGGCTTTGCGTGAATTTTTTGAAGTTAATCATAATCATATTGCCTTCGCAGCACTTTATGATCTGGCCAAACAAGGTCATATAAAGTCCGATGAATTAAAAAAGGCAGCAAAAAATTTGGGTATTGATCCCGAAAAAGCTAATCCCAGAACTTCCTGAATTTGAAACTCATTAAAAACAATTGTCATGGCCATAGAAGTAAAAATACCCCAAATATCCGAAGATGTAGATACTGCTGAAGTGATGGAAGTCTTGGTTTCAAAGGGTGACCGTATTGAAAAGGAACAATCGATTATTGCTTTAGAAACAGACAAGGCATCTGTGGAGGTGCCTTCTTCCCATTCCGGCAAAGTGACGGAAATCATGCTAAAGGAAGGAGATGAAGTAAAAGTAGGGGATGTGATCCTGACACTGGAAGCTGAAGATGGAGACGAGGATAAAGGGGAGGATAAAAAGGACGGCGACAAAGAAAAAGAAGAAGGAAAGGATAAGCCTGAAAAATCCAAAGTTGAAGGGGATAAAAAGGAATCCAAAGATGCAGAAGAGGATGAACCAAAGGGAAAAAAGCAAGACAGTAAGGAAGAAGAGCAAGTAGTCAGGGATAAAGAGGAGGTAGATGATGATGAAATGGACACGGAGGATCCATCATCCTCAGAAAAGGAGAAGGAAAAGGATCTGGCTGATGTTCCTGCCTCCCCTGCCGTAAGAAGACTGGCCCGGGAAATAGGCGTAGCGATCAACCAATTGGAAGGCAGTGGTCCAGGTGGTAGGATTACCACAGATGATGTGAAAAATCATTCAAAAAAAGAGGATACCGGAAAAGGTCCAATGCCTTCAGCTTTACCGGATTTCAGCAAATGGGGAGCGATAGAAAAAACATCTCTTTCCAACATTAGAAAAACCACTGCCAAAAAGATGACAAGCTCCTGGCAAACCATCCCCCATGTATGTCAGTTTGATGAGGCTGATATCACCCAGGTTGATACCTATATGGAAGCCAATAGCGAAAAAATAGAAAAAGCTGGTGGAAAGCTGACCATAACAGCCATTTTGGTGAAGATACTGGCCAGCGCTCTTCAGCAATTTCCAAAGTTCAATAGCAGTATTGATATGGAAAAGGAAGAGGTGATCTTAAAAAAGTATTTGCATATAGGTATAGCGGTAGATACGGAAAAGGGACTTCTGGTACCTGTAATCCGGGATGTTGGCAAGAAGACCATCACTGATCTGACAGTGGAAATTACGGAATTGGCCAAAAAAGCCAGGGATGGGAAATTGTCCATTGAAGATATGCAGGGAGGAAATATGACCGTGTCCAACCTGGGAGGGATTGGGGGGACCCAGTTTACACCCATCATCTACCCCCCACAGGTGGCCATTTTAGGGGTATCCAGGGCAAAAATACAACCTGTATTTACCAAAGGAAAGTTTGAACCACGTAATATCCTTCCTTTAAGCCTTTCTTATGACCACAGGATTATCGACGGAGCAGAGGGAGCCTCATTCCTGAGGTGGATCTGTCTGGCTTTGGAAGATCCCTTGAAGGCCATTTTGGGAGTTTGATTTTACTGTAAATTCACCAAAAAACATTCATCTGACCAATAAATAATTTGGGTACAACTGTAAATTTTGAAAAAATGAGCAAAAAAGAAGGGAAAGAGCTTGTGGTCATCGG
>JBBDSB010000673.1:0-8012 GCA_040905205.1 Cyclobacteriaceae bacterium | reverse complement strand
ATGGGTTTTCAAAATGTCATTATAGCTACAGGTTCCCAGGTTAAACCCCTGCCCCATGTTGAGTTTGATCATAAAGTAATCATAGACTCCACGGATGCCTTGAAAATCAATCAGATTCCAAAAACAATGTTGGTGATTGGCGGTGGATATATAGGCTTGGAACTGGGAAGTGTTTATGCTTCACTTGGTACAAAAGTATCCATTGCAGAAATGACTTCCGGCTTTTTACCAGGTACGGACAGGGATTTGGTAGCAGTATTTGAAAAAGAGAATAAAGGACTTTTTAAGGCTGTTTATTTTGATACGAAGGTGGAGCAGGTAACCGTTAAAAACGAAAAAGCCAGGGTCGGCTTTAAAACCAAGGATGGAAAAAAAGAAAAAAACTACGATCAAGTCCTGGTTGCCATAGGTAGAAGGCCCAATTCCGGTTCCCTTGATTTAGAGAATGCCAATATAAAGCTGGATGAGGATGGTTTTGTCAAAGTTGATGACAGACGGCGAACCAATGTCGAAAACATTTTTGCCATAGGGGACCTTACCGGTGAACCCCTTCTGGCCCACAAGGCCACGCATGAGGGGCGGGTAGCGGCAGAAGTAATCGCTGGCAGAAAAGGAGCAGCTTATGATCCTAGGGCCATTCCCGGTATCGTTTTTACACATCCCGAGATAGGATGGACTGGTTTAACTGAATCCAAGGCTAAGGAAAGAGATATCAAAATAAAAGTGGTAAAATTCCCATGGTCTGCTTCAGGAAGAGCGGCCACTTTAGGTGTAGGAAATGGGCTTACAAAACTTATATTGGAACCGGATACGGGAAGGATTTTGGGAGCTGGGGTAGCAGGCAACCAGGCAGGAACTTTGATTGCAGAGATCAGTCATGCGATAGAAATGGGGTCTATGGCAGAAGACCTGGCATTAACCATTCATCCCCATCCTACCCTCTCGGAGACCATCATGGAAGCGGCGGAACTTTTTATGGGAAGCCCTACGCATTTACCCAAACCTTAATCAGCTGAGACTGGGTTGATGGGCCCAAAATGGTTTGTGATTTTAGGGTATTTGACACCAGTTTTTAAAATGGCCAGGATTCATCACTGTATTTTTTTAGTTAATACATTACAAATAGTGGTTATTCCTGTGAACAAAAACCCGGTGAGACTTTGTAAATTTGTCTAAATCAATTTAAATAAAAAATGGACCCATCCAAAACCAAAAATACCGAAGTATTCAAAGACACACCCGGCAACCCTTCAGGAGGAGACGGTAAAAAGTACCGATTAAATGACCGCTCGGATGGACGACCCCTTCAGATTTTGAGCGAAGACGATTGGGAATTCTGGCTGCACAATGGCTATATCGTGATCAAAGATGCGGTGCCAAAAGCCCAGGCCAAAAGGTTAGCGGACTTTTTATGGGAATTTGAAGAGAAGGACCCCAATGATCCGGCTACCTGGTATACCCCGGCCAGGGCGGAAATGAAAATGAAGGAACTGACCAATACCGGTATGGTGGAAATTTATAATCACCAATACCTCTGGGACAACCGTCAAAGGCCCAAAGTCCATCAGGCTTTTTCGGATATCTGGGGGGACGAAAAGCTTTGGGTAACCATAGACCGGGCCAACTTGAACTTCCCCATCCAGCCCCAACATGAATACAAAGCTTTTATTCATTGGGATTATGATCCCGAGACCCAACCACAAAATGTGCAGGGCGTTTTGGCGCTGGCTGACCAAAATGATGAGAACATGGGTGGCTTCCAGTGTATTCCCGAATTGTACCGTACCTATGATACCTGGAAATTGGATCAACCGGAAGACAGGGATCATTTCAAACCGGATACCACCGGGTTTGAGCCTGTCAAGGTAAAAATGGATGCTGGAGACCTGTTGATCTTTAACAGTACCCTCCCTCATGGCATCAGGGCAAACAGGAGCAAGGACAAAGTGAGGATTGCCCAATATATCTCCATGTTTCCAGCGGAAGAAGGGAATGAAAAACTTAGGCAGTGGCGGATCAATTCCTGGAAAAACAAGCAGATTCCGGAAGGTTATGCCTTTCCCGGAGATCCAAGGGAAGTGGAGAAAAAGCAGCATCAGGTAGCTGAGCTGAACGATTTGGGCAGGAAATTACTGGGTTTGGATCGCTGGTAATGAGCGACTACTGGACGAAATGTCCCTATAGTTTGGAAAACGGTATTAAGTAAATCGGAATCCACAGCAAATCGCTCTGGATCATTTTGAGATGCTATATCTCATTTTAATTAAGCTGGTTTAGGGGTTAACGATTTAGGGAAAAGTACCATGATCTTCGTGCTAAATAGGCATGATTAGCCCAGCTCCATTTCATAATTTTCATAATTCCAATTTAATCAGTGAAAAAAATCCCCCTCCCCCCTTTTTAAAGGGGGATTTTGTATACGGTGTGATTTACTACTACGATCCTGGTTTAAACCTCCTTGAACAAATCAAAATCAGAAATTCAGTCCTAAAAGCCCTAGTCAGAGCATCCTAATTCAAATGGCTAATCAAAAGGGGTTAATAGCATCTGCCCGGACAATTATTGAAGATTTACAAAAAGCGGGATTTCGGATTTCTCAAAAAATAGTTAACTTGTTGATTACAGAGAGGTAAAGGTTTAATTTGAAATCGGGTTTACTTTCACCCCTTAGCCGGTCCAAAAAATAAGGTAAATATGGTCCTTTCGCCAGGTATGGAGGCTACCTCCAAGCTTCCCTGGTGCAGGTTCATGATTTGGCGGGAGATGGCCAGGCCAATTCCGCTTCCGGTTTTTTTGGTGGTAAAAAAGGGCACAAATATGCGTTCAATGGCTTCCGGGACGATGCCCTCTCCATGGTCTGTGACCTGAATATAGGGATGACCGTGCTGATCGTTATCGGCATGGAGGAGGATGGTCCGGTTTTTGGCTTTATCCATGGCTTCCCGTCCATTTTTGATCAAATTGATCAGGATCATCTGTACCATTTCTTGGTCGGCAATGATTTCCAAGCCTGGTGGCTGAATTTTCGTTTCCAGGCCAATACTGGATTTGGCCAATTCTTCTTTCATTAAAATGCAGATATTTTCAAACCTCTTTTCCAACGCCACACGTTTTATTTTAGGTGAGGGAATATTGGTGTAATCTCGGTAAGCATTCACAAAATCTACCAGGCCTACACTCCGTTTTGAAATGGTTTCCAATCCCACTGACAAGTCCAGGTAACTGTCTTTGTTGATCATCAATTTGGCATCTATTTCCTCCAAATCCTCTTCTAAAATCGTCCCTAAAGAATTGGCCAGGCTGGCAATGGGGGTCATGGAATTCATGATCTCATGCCGGAGGACTTTGGTCAGATTTTGCCAGGCCTTTAATTCATTTTTCTGCAACTCAGATTTAATATTTTGGAAAGAAAGGACAATCCTGACGAGGGCGAATATTACTTCCTGGAAAAAGAGGTCGCCAAATTTTCAGAAAGGCAGCGGTCCAAACTCAGAAAGGGGAATATCGGTTTCGTTTTCCAGAGTTTTAACCTGATCGATGAACTCACCTGCTTTGAGAATGTGGAATTGCCCCTTTTGTACCTAAAGGTTCCATCTGATGAACGAAAAAGGAAAGTGGAGGAGGTATTGACCCGCATGAACATCATGCACCGGAAAAACCATTTTCCTCAACAGCTTTCCGGTGGCCAGCAGCAAAGGGTGGCCATCGCCCGGGCCATTGTGGCCAAACCGGCAGTGATTCTGGCCGATGAGCCAACGGGTAACCTGGACTCCGCCAACGGGGAAGAAGTGATGCGCCTTTTGGAGGAGCTGAACAATGAAGGGACCACCATCGTCATGGTCACCCACTCCCCACATGATGCCAATTATGCCCATCGTATTATCAACCTATTCGATGGAAAAGTAGTGACTGAAAATATACGGGAACAATTTCATATTTAGTTTAACCCAACTTGAATCATGTTTAAAAATCATTTTAAAATTGCGATAAGAGGGTTTTTGAGGTACAAACTGACCTTTTTCATCAACCTAATAGGACTTGGTTTGGGGCTTTGGGCAGCCATTTTAATTGGATTATGGGTACAGGACGAGTTAAATGTAGATAGGGGATTAAACGGATCCGAGCAGGTTTTTCAGATCATGGAGCACCAGACCTATGGAACGGAGGTATTCACCACCACTTCCACTCCTGGCATCCTTGCCCGGGAACTGAAAGAGGTTTACCCGGAAGTGGAGATGGCAGCCAATTATTCCTGGATGGAAGAAAACCTTTTTCAATTTGGGGATAAAAAAATCAGACTCAAAGGTTTTTATGCTGAAGCAGATTACCTGCAAATCAAAATGTTTGATTTGCTGTACGGAGACAGGGATAGGTTGTTGATGGACAAAAGTCATATTGTTTTAACCGAGGATTCTGCCATGAAACTTTTTGGCCGAAAGGATGTGGCTGGAGAAACGGTTCTGATGAATGATGGGTTAGAGCTGGTCCCCTTTATGGTGCAGGGTATATTGGCGAGCCTTCCGCCCACCAGTAGCAAACAATTTGACTACATTTTGCCCTATCAGGTACTGTTTGACAAGCCTTTTAACGCCTGGATGCAAAATTGGGGAAGCAATGGGCCCAGCACCTTGATAAAATTAAGTAGGGAAGCTGATCCCGGAAAATTTTCACAAAAAATTGAAAACTTTATCGAAGAGCGGAATGAAGGAAGTTCCATTCAGCTTTTTGCCTTCCCCCAGGAGGATCTTTACTTACACGGGCAGTTTAAGGGAGGCGAGCAGGTGGCAGGAAGGTTTGCTTATGTGAAGTTGTTTGCCCTGATCGGATTTTTTATTTTGTTGATTGCCTGTATCAATTTCATGAACCTTTCTACCGCCAAATCGCAGAAGCGGGCCAGGGAAGTAGGAGTGAGAAAAGTAGTAGGCGCAGAAAACGGTGCCTTGATGGTGCAGTTTCTTACCGAATCTATTTTTCTTGCCTTTTTTGCCGCCCTTATGGCACTTTTACTGGTGGAAATTTCCCTTCCGGTTTTCAATGAACTTTCAGGGAAGACCATGTCCGCCCTGGTGATCTTTTCCATCGCCTTTCTTACGGTCACCCTGCAGGCCCTGCGTGCGACAGGGACCAAGGCGGTCCATGCTTTGAAAACAGAATAAAAAAATACCAAAGAAGGTGCAGTTGGCCATTCTTTGGTGTTTTGGTTTATTATTGGTTTATTTCAAAGGAAATTTTGGCATTGACACCATAAGAAACAATTTTGTTGTTTTCCACATTGGCATTAAAATGCTTGACATAGGTTGGCACAGTTTTGGTCTAAAGGCTTTCGTTCCATAAAAATTCAAAAAAAATGAAAACATTAAAAATCCAATTATTAACCCTGTGTTTAACACTTATTGGCTTTCAGTTGATGGCCCAATCTGTTGAAACAAGAAACGTAGACCCATTTACAAAGATTTCCACCGGAGGCAGTTGGGACCTCGTTATTCAAAAGGGGGACAAGCCGGAAGTTAGGCTGGAATCCAGAAACCTTGACCTCGAAAAGGTGAAGACCGAAGTAAAAGACCAAACCTTAAAGGTATACATGGAAAAGGGGAATTATAGAAATATCAACCTCAAGGTTTTTATTACCTATACCCACCTGGAAGAAATCAGGAGTGGTGGATCAGGAGACCTGGACAGCCCCTCCGTTTTAAATGCCGATGACCTGAATATTACTCTATCAGGATCGGGAGATGCCCATTTCAATTCACTAAGGGCCGACAACTTAAGGGTACAAATGAGCGGATCAGGAGATATGTCCGTGGGTGATGGTGAGGTCGGTGGGCTTGAAATCACACAATCCGGATCAGGAGATTTTAAAGGACTGGACCTGCAAAGCCAGGATGCCAATATCAGGAAATCAGGTTCCGGAAATACCGCCCTGGGCGTAAGCGGAAATTTATCCGTCAGGGCTTCGGGTTCCGGGGATGTGCAATACAGGGGAAACCCTGAGCGGAATGATATCAGGTTTTCCGGTTCCGGAAGGCTTACCAAAAAATAATCCATCGATGATTTAATTATTCGATGGTATGATTTTGCTTATGAATCGATGTGATGATGGTTTGATGGAAGGATTCCTTTAACTTATTTTTTATTTACGGATGGCCATTGCAAATGGCCCTATGGAATGTGGTTTTCAAAAGAAATTATCGTAGATATTAGGGAGAAATTGCAAATTTCACCCAGCACGTAGGAGGGGTTGAATAGCTGGTTAAGTATTGATAATCAAATAGGTAAATAATTAACCGCTTAAACAATTAAACCAATTCGAATCCAAAACCCATTAACCTGCGCGAACATAAAAAAAACACCTACCAACGGGTACGATCACTCGACCTATCGACCAATTCACTTTTCGACCATTTTGGTCGTGCTGTTCGGTATTTGTAATGCCGAACCTAGATGAACAGGATTTGCAATCCTGGTTACGTGAACCGAAAATTAAATTGAAAAAGTGGAACATGATCCTTGCAAAAATTTGGATAGGTGCTCCTTTAAAACAAAATTAAAATGAAAAAAAGTATAATCTATTTAGCACTTGGTTTTACAGTAGCTTTTTTGTCATATAAAATTGTAGGAATGGGATTTTTATGGCTGTTTTTTGGCCTAATTTCCCTCCTTTTTTTAATACCCGTCTGGGTGATTGCTCAATTTAGAAAAACGAACAAAATATTTTTCACCGTTCCCTTATTAATCACAGGTATCTGTTTTTTCGGGGTGTTTGCGTCCCTATTCAGGCCTTATGAGGATGCCGTATTAAAATAGGGAAGCAAAAGTGAGCAATTGAAATATGCTTATGAGACGGACCAAAATGACCGGAAAAAATTGAAATCTTATATTCCCTATATAAGTAAGTTGCGGGACCGGGATGCAGAAAGGTTAAACCTGGCAAAAAGGTTGGTGGATCAGGATGAGAAATTGGAGCCCATGGCAAAATTTTATACCGCTTTTATCCTTCACCATAGCGATGGATAAAAGCTTTTTGAGAGCATAATATTGCCTTCCGAATCTGAAGTGCTTCATGGTCAATTACAATAACTGGTTTCAAAGAAAAAATTTTAATATCTTTGAATATAGGGCACCTCTTTGACCTAATCCCAATAAAAACCCTACCTACCTCCCATGTCAAAAATTTTATCTATTTGGAAAAAATCAGATTTTAATCCTGGAATTAAAAATACAATTCAAAAGATCTGTAAACAATTAGAACCTGATAATATCCATGCCAATGAACCAGAGATCCATGTGGGAATGAATTGGTCCTATGGGATTATGAATCCAACTTCCTCTCTGCTTAAAACTGATTCTGGTGTGATATTGGGTAAAATTTTTGGGGATAATGAAGGATGGGATAAAATTGGAAAAGTAGGGTTAGATGGTTCATTTGCCATTTTCAGAAATAACTCCCAATTCGCCGAGATTAGTTCGGATGTTGCAGGTACCCGCTCCATTTGGTATTATCTGGATAAGGAGTACTTCATTGCCTCGACTTCTCAGAGGGCCATGATCATGTTTTTAGGTAGTTTTAAGATGAATGAGGAGGTCGTTCCCTGGATGTTATCGACTGGTTCATTGGGTCCTTTTCTTTCGTGGGATAAAAGAATAAAACTATTGCAGCCAGATGCTTCTTTAGCTCTAAATAAAGAAAAGTGGGAAATCATGATTCAAAATGTTCCAATCGTTTATGAAGGCAGAAAATTAACCAAAAAAGAAGGATATCAATTGGTATTTGATGCCATAAAGGAAACATTTAAGGACCTTAATTTGGATTTTGAAAAATGGGCAATTACCCTGTCGGGGGGTAAAGATAGCCGAGGAATATTATTAACACTTCTAGCGAATGGGGAAAAGGCTGAAAATATTAAAACCTATACCCACGGCCATAAGGGTAGTCAACAAATTAAAGGAACGGATGGAGCAATTGCCAAAATAATTGCCAATAAATATGGAGTCCAAAATGATTTTTTTTCTTC